>SCTD01000327.1 GCA_004299215.1 Frankiales bacterium
CACGGGAGGCCTCCTCGAAGGCCTCGATGACCCGGCGCGCGTGGTCCACGTCCTCCGGAGAGGGCGCCCAGACCTCGTTGCACGGCTCGACCTGCGACGGGTGCACGAGGGTCTTGCCGTCGAAGCCCATCTCGAAGCCCTGCCGCGCCTCCGCCGAGAACCCGTCGAGGTCCTTCACGTCGTTGTAGACCCCGTCGAGGATCTCGATGCCGGCCTCGCGGGCGGCGAGCAGCGCGGTCGCGAGGTGCGGCAGCAGCGGCGCGCGGCCGGGGACCAGGGCGGCCCGCAGCTCCTTGGCCAGGTCGTTGGTGCCCATGACCAGCACGTCGACCTGCGGGTGCGCGGCGATCTCGCGCACCGCGAAGATCGCCGACGGGGTCTCGACCATCGCCCAGATACGGGTGTCCGGCCCGACCGCCTCGGCGACGGCCGCCAGGTGGTCCGGTCCGCTCACCTTCGGGATCACGACGGCGTCGGGGCGCGCAGCCGCCGCAGCGGAGAGGTCGGCGGCCCCCCACGGGGTGTCCAGCCCGTTGCAGCGGATCGTCAGCGTCCGCTTGCCGTACTCGCCGGAGGCGACCGCCGCGCACGCCTGCGCCCGCGCGGCCTCCTTGGCGTCGGGGGCGACGGCGTCCTCGAGGTCGAAGATGATCGCGTCGGCGGGGAGCGTCTTGGCCTTCTCCAGCGCGCGGGCGTTGGAGGAGGGCATGTAGAGGACGGAACGCAGCACGCTCACAGCTGGTACAGCTCCTTCAGCTCGGGGTCGCGCGCGGCCAGGTCCTGCGCCAGGCGCAGCACGACCTGGCACTGCTTGTACGTCGCGTCGTCCTGCATCTTGCCGTCGATCATGACCGCGCCGGCGCCGCCCTCGGGCATCTCCGCGACGACCTTCTTCGCCCAGGCGACGTCCTCGGCCGGGGGTGAGAAGACGCGGCGCGCGATGTCGACCTGCACCGGGTGCAGCGTCCAGGTGCCGACGCAGCCGAGCAGGTAGGCGTTGCGGAACTGGTCCTCGCAGGCGACCGTGTCCTTGATGTCGCCGAACGGCCCGTAGTAGGCGTAGATCCCGGCCTGCACGCAGGCGTCGACCATCCGCGCGACCGTGTAGTGCCAGAGATCCTGCTGGTACGTCGCGCGAGGAGCGTCCCCGTCAGGGTCCTGCCGGACCAGGTAGCCCGGGTGCCCGCCGCCGACCCGCGTCGTCTTCATCCGGCGGTCCGCGGCGAGGTCTGCCGGGCCGAGCGAGATGCCCTGCATGCGGGGTGACGCCTGGCAGATCTCCTCGACCCGCGAGACGCCCGACGCGGTCTCGAGGATCGCGTGCACCTGGATCGGCCGGGAGACCCCGCCGCGCGCCTCGAGCTGCGCGAGCAGCCGGTCGACGTAGTGGATGTCCTCCGGCCCCTCGACCTTCGGGACCATGATCACGTCGATCCTGTCGCCGACCTCGGTGACCAGCGTGGTGAGGTCGTCCAGCACCCAGGGGGAGTCGAGGGAGTTCACCCGGGTCCACAGCTGGCAGTCGCCGAGGTCGGCCGTGCGAGCGACCTCGACCAGCCCCGCCCGGGCGGCCTCCTTGTTGGAGGCGAGGATCGCGTCCTCGAGGTTGCCGAGCAGCACGTCCACCTTCGTCGCGAGGTCCGGCACCTTCGCCACCATCTTGGGGTTCGACGGGTCGAAGAAGTGGATCATCCGCGACGGGCGCCACGGGATCTCGCGGAGCGGCTCGGGAGCACCGACGGCCAGCGGGCGGAAGAAGTCCTTGGGAGATCGCACGCGCCCCAGGCTAGGACGGCTCGTCGACCTGATCGGACACGGGTCCACCCCGCCCTCCACACGATGGGTGCACGCGCAACTACGATGGTGCGCATGACCGTGCAGGACGCGCCGCGGGGCCTCACCCCTACCGAGCTGCACGCCTGGCGCGCGTTCCTGCGCGCGCACGCGACGGTGACCCGCCGGCTCGAGGCCGAGCTGGTGGCCGAGCACGACCTTCCGCTGGCGTCGTACGACGTGCTCGTGCAGCTCTCCGAGGCACCGGACCGGCGGCTGCGGATGACCCAGCTCGCCGAGCGCGTCCTGCTCTCCCGCTCCGGGCTGACCCGGCTCGCCGACCGGATCGAGCGCGACGGCTACATCGCCCGCGAGGCCTGCCCGAGCGACGCCCGCGGCACCCTCGCGGTCCTCACCGACGCGGGGCTGGCCAAGCTGCAGACGGCCTGGCCGACGCACCGCCGCGGCGTCGCCGAGCACGTGACCGGCCGGCTCACCCCGGACGAGGTCGCGACGCTCGGTGCGCTGCTCGACAAGGTCGTCGGGGACGCCCCGCTCCCCGAGGACCCCTGCGCTGACGCCTGACCTCACGCGTCGCGCGGTGCTGCGCGACGCCTACGGCCTGGGTGCCGCGGTCGGGTTGTACGGCGCGACGTTCGGGGCCGCGGCCATCACCGCGGGGCTCTCCACGGCGC
>SCTD01000328.1 GCA_004299215.1 Frankiales bacterium
CCCGCCCTGCGCCAGCCGCCGCCGATCCCCGGCCCGCACCCCTGGGACCAGCTCAGCCCCGACCAGCTCGACGACGAGCTCGACAACCTCGACCTGCTCCCCGACGACCACGGCCCCTGGGTCACGCCGCTGGACATCGAACCCGACGACGACCACGACCGGCTCGCCGAACGCATCCTCCACAACGACCTCAGCTGGACCCTCGACCTCGACGACCCCCACCAGTGGCTCCCGGAGCGGGAACCCGTCGACGGCTGAACGGCATTGGCCTACCTTCCGGTCATGGCCTGCCGCATCACCGAGCTCGTCCTGGACTGCCGCGATCCCGAGGCGCTCTCGCGCTGGTGGTGCGAGGTGCTCGACTGGGTGGAGCTCGACCGCGACGACGACGGCTGCATCGAGATCGGCCCGCGCGAGCGCGGACCGGTCCCGACGCTGGTCCTCAACCGCTCGGACGACCCGCGGCGCGGCAAGCTCCCGCTGCACCTCGACGTGAACGCGACCGACCGGGACCAGCCGGCCGAGCTGGAGCGGCTGCTCGGGCTCGGCGCCCGCCCGGTCGACATCGGTCAGGGCGAGGTGAGCTGGCACGTGCTGGCCGACCCCGAGGGCAACGAGTTCTGCCTGCTGCGCAGCCGGGTCGACCCGCTCTAGTCCACCCGGCCGACGAAGAAGTCGTTCGTCCAGATGTCGCGCCGCGACACGTGGCCGCCGGAGGTCGGGGCGTCCCAGAACTCGCCGTCGCCGGCGTAGATCCCGACATGGCTCACCCGGCCACCGGAGCTGATGAAGATCAGGTCACCGGGGCGCGCCTCGCTGCGCGCGATCCGTCGCGTCGCCCGCGCCTGCTCACCGCTGGTCCGCGGCAGCGACCTGCCGACCTGGCCGAAGGAGTACTGCACGAGGCCCGAGCAGTCGAAGCTGTCCGGACCCGTGCCACCGCGGCGGTACGGGTCGCCGTCCTGCCGGCTCGCCACCTCCACCGCGCGCCGGCGGAAGTCGGCCACCTGCACGACGATCTCGCGACTCGTGGCCGCGCTGCGGGTGCTGCTGCCCGGGTAGACGGCGCGCAGCCGGGTGCTGCGCTCGAACGGCAGCTGCACGTGGCCGAGCCCCTCGGCGTCGGTGGACACGCGGGCGGCGTGCGCCCAGCCGTCGGGCGTACGACGCTGCACCTGCACCTCGGCGTCCCGGACCGGTCGGCCGGCGGCGAGCAGGCGCACGCCGACAACGTGCCGACCGGGGTCGACGGTGCCGGTGGGGCCGGAGATGCGCAGCTCGGTCTCGGCCTGGGCCGGCTCGGCAGCGGCGGGGGATGACGGCAGCACGGACGGCGACAGACCGGAGGACTGCGGGTCAGCGGCGAGCACCGGACCGGCGAGACCGAGCGGCAGCAGGACGGCACCGGCGACGGCGCCGCGGAGCAGCAGGGGCAGGGCGGGGCGGAACGTGGGCATGGCGGAGCAGGGCACCTCTCGCACGCCTACGAGGTCAGCTGTCGGGCTCGGCCGCAAGAGTGGCCGGCGCGGTGGTCCGCGCTTCGCCCCGAGGACCGCCCGCCGCCGGGTGACGGCAGCCGGTCCGAGGAACCTGGGTCCCCCGCTCCCGCCCGGGTCGTGGGCTGACGTCCGTACTGCGACCGGGGGCGGGACTCGGCGACCGGTCGGACGCTGGACACGCCGCGGTGGTGCTGCGGCGCTCCATGACGATTCGATGACGAACGCTAGGTGCCCTGCTCGTCACCTGCCGTGATGCCGACCACATCCTCGGTGCGATCGTCCACACCCCTCGCCGTCCACAGCCGCGCGCCCTGCGGGGCGGTCGTCCGACCTGCCGCCTAGCGTTCTCGGCGTGCCGGCACCGACTCCTCGCGACGCCCAGCGGGCCCGCGTCTACCGCGCCGAGGACGCCTGGGCGGCGCAGCTCGACGCCGCCCGCCTGGGGGCGCAGCTCGCGACCGTGGGCGGGAGCGGGGTGCTGCTGCCCGCCGAGCGCCGGCTGGGATCGCTGGCCGCGGCGGGCGACTACGCGGCGCGGGTGCTCGCGCTGCCGGCCGTGCGCGCGGCCTTCGGCGAGGTCGAGGCGCCGCGGCTGCGGACCCGTCGCGGCGCGGGTCGGGCCCACTGGGAGCCGCCGGGCACCATCGCGCTGCCGGTGCCCGCGCACGGCGAGCCCTGGGCGCTGCGCGAGACGGTCCTGCTGCACGAACTGGCGCACCACCTGGCGGAGCGCTCGGGGCGGGCGCGGGGGCACCGCGCGCCCTACCCCGCCGTCGTCCTGCTGCTGACGACGGCCGTGCTCGGCGAGGAGGCCGCGCTGGCGCTGAGAGTGGCGTACGGCGAGCAGCGCGTGGAGGTCGGCAGCCTGTGAGAAGGGTGGACGTGTGAGCGGGACGGATCCGGGAGACCGGCTGGTCGACAAGGTCGGCAAGCTGCTGGCGCAGGCCGAGGGCACCGACAACGAGCACGAGGCGGCAGCCTTCGTCGAGCGTGCGCAGCAGCTCGCCACCGCCCACGCGGTCGACCTCGAGCTGGCGCGCGCCCGGCAGGCGGCGCGGCACGCGAGGGGAGGCGCCGAACCGCTGGTGCAGGAGCGGATCGACGTGGGCGCCCGCGGCAAGCGCGGCAACCGGCACCGGGTGCTGCTCTACTCCGTCGTCGCCCGCGTCAACGACGTGATGGTCAACGTCGCGCACGACAGCACCTACGTCCTGGGCTTCGGCCACCGCGCCGACCTCGACGTCGTGGAGCGGCTGTGGGCGTCGCTCGCCGTGCAGATGACCGCGGCGGCGCAGCGGCGGCTCGACGCGGGTGAGCACCGGGCGGCCGGTGTCGCGGGGCAGACCTGGCGGCTGTCGTTCTACGACGGCTGGGTCGAGGCCGTGGGCGAGCGGCTGCAGGCAGCCCGCGAGCGCGCCGTCGCGCAGTCGACCGCCGGCACGCCGGAGCGCTCCGGCGAGCCGTCGACCGCACTGGTGCTGCGGGCGAAGGCCGAGCGGGTGCAGGAGTTCTACTCCGCCACGTCCGAGGCACGCGGGTCCTGGCGCGGTCCCTGGTCCGGCCGCACCCAGGTCAGCGGGACGGCGACCGCCAGCGGCCGGGCCGACGGCGCCCGTGCGGATCTCGGTCAGCCCCGGCTGCGCGGGCGCGGTCAGCTGGGGGCCTGACCGCAGCGCCGACTGCCATGTCGCGATCCCGCCAGACAACGCCCGCCGCGCAGCCCAGGATGGACCCATGGACGAGGAGCGCTGGTGGCGCGCGGTGCAGGGTCAGGACCCCCGGTTCGACGGCTGGTTCGTGCTCGGCGTGCTGACGACCGGCATCTACTGCAGGCCGTCCTGCCCGGCGCGCACCCCGCTGCGCCGCAACGTGCGCTTCCACCCGTCGGCCGCGGCGGCCCAGGCCGCGGGGCTGCGCGCCTGCAAGCGCTGCCGCCCGGACGCCTCCCCCGGGACGCCGGCCTGGGACGCGCGCTCCGACCTCGCCGCCCGGGCGATGCGGCTGATCGCCGACGGCGTCGTCGACCGCGAGGGCGTCCCGGGGCTGGCGCAGCGGCTGGGCTACAGCCGGCGGCAGGTCGAGCGGACCCTGCTCGCCGAGCTCGGCGCGGGACCGCTCGCCCTGGCCCGCGCGCAACGGGCGCAGACCGCCCGCACGCTCGTCGAGACCACCGACCTGCCGCTGGCGGACGTCGCCTTCGCGGCAGGCTTCGGCAGCGTCCGGCAGTTCAACGACACGGTGCAGGAGGTCTTCGCCCTCACGCCGGGCGAGCTGCGCCGGCGCGCGGCCCCTCGCACCTCCCCCGGCGTCGTGTCGCTCCGGCTGCCGTTCCGCGCGCCGCTGTGGCCGGACAGCCTGCTCGGGCACCTCGTGGCGACCGCGGTGCCGGGTGTCGAGGAGTGGCGCGACGGGGCCTACCGCCGCACCCTGCGCCTGCCCCGCGGCACCGGGACCGTCGCGCTCACCCCGCACGCCACCCACGTCGGCTGCGTGCTCACGCTCGCGGACCTGCGTGACCTCGCCCCCGCGGTCGCTCGCTGCCGGCGACTGCTGGACCTCGACGCCGATCCCGTGGCGATCGACGAGCGGCTGAGCACCGACCCGCTGCTGGCGCCACGGGTGCTCGCTGCCCCCGGCCGGCGGGTCCCCCGCACCGTCGACGAGCACGAGCTGGCCGTCCGCGCCGTCCTCGGCCAGCAGGTCAGCACCGCGGCAGCGCGCACCCACGCCGCGCGCCTCGTCCGAACCATCGGCGACGAGATCGTCGACACCGCAGGAGGTCTCACTCACCTCTTCCCGGCAGCGGATGCCATCGGAACCGTCGACCCCGAGGTCCTCGCGATGCCGGGCACCCGGCGCGCCACCGTGCTCCGGCTCGCCCGCGCTCTCGCCGACGGCGAGGTGGACCTCGACCCGGGCGCCGACCGCGGCCGGGCCCGGGCCCAGCTGGCCGCCCTGCCGGGCATCGGCCCGTGGACGGTCGAGACGATCGCGATGCGCGCGCTCGGTGACCCCGACGCCTTCCTGCCCACCGACCTCGGGGTCCGGCTCGCCGCCCGCGTCCTCGGACTGGGCGACGGCACGGCGCTCCAGGCCCGCGCCGAGGCCTGGGCGCCCTACCGCGCCTACGCCGTCCAGCACCTGTGGGCGGCCGGCGACCACCCCGTCAACTCCCTGCCCGTCGAGGAGACCGCATGAGGACGCACACGATCGTGGACAGCCCGGTCGGCCCGCTGACGCTGGTCGACGACGACGGTGCGCTGGCCGGCCTCTACATGGCCGACCAGCGTCACCTGCCCGCAGCGGCGTCGTTCGGCCCGCGCGACGACGAGGTCCAGCCCGCGCTGCGCGACCAGCTGACCGCCTACTTCGCCGGCGAGCTGCGGGAGTTCGACGTGCCCCTGGCCGTGGTCGGCACGCCGTTCCAGCAGGCGGTGTGGGCGGCCCTGCGCGAGGTGCCGTACGCCACCACCTGCACGTACGGCGATCTCGCCGCCGCCATCGGCCGTCCCACCGCGGTGCGCGCGGTCGGCGCGGCGAACGGCCGGAACCCGGTCTGCATCGTCGTGCCCTGCCACCGGGTCGTCGGCAGCGGCGGGGCGATGACCGGCTACGCAGGCGGGGTCGAGCGCAAGCAGCTGCTGCTCGCGCTGGAGCAGCAGCGCTGAACCTGACCCGTGATGATCGTCACGGGCAGAGTGCTTGCTCTTGCTAGCACTCGTTGACTAGCGTCCTCCTGGTCCGAATGCACGACCGGGTCACGTCGCGCTGCACTGCGCCCGACCCGGCCGCCCGGTGGACCGCGGCCGTACGGGCCCGCCACCCGAGGGACCGCTCTCCGCCTGCCGCGATCGGCCGGCCCCGGTCCCGCCCGGAGGAACCCGCTCGTGAGATCACCCCTGCCCCTGCTGCTCGGCGCTGCCCTGGCCACCGCTCTCGGCGGAGTCGTGGCCGTCGCCACGCTGTCCCCCGCCGCGTCCACCGCGGTGACGGCCCAGTCCGCCGTCGCCCCGGTGCCGATCGACCTCGCGGGCGAGACCGCCCGGATCGCCGAGCAGAAGGCGCGCACCCGCGCCACGGCGGCGGACGCGCGCACCGCGGCGGCCGAGGCCGCGGCGAAGGCCGCTCGCGAGAAGGCCGCGGCCGAGCGCACCAGGGAGCGGGCGAGCCGGTCCAGCCGGCTCTC
>SCTD01000329.1 GCA_004299215.1 Frankiales bacterium
TTCTCGATCGTGTACGCGCCCGGCACCTCGGTGGTGCGGTCGAGGAACGACTGGCGCAGCACGATCATCGTGCTGTCCTCCGCGAGCGGCAGCCAGTTGCCCTGCTGCGGCGTCGCGCTGACGAGCACCTCGACACGGCCGTCAGGCCCGACGACCAGGTCGTCGTTGCGCAGCTCGCCGGTCGACGCCATCGTCCCGTCCTTGGCGTAGCGGTTGGCCTTGGAGCCGAAGGAGACGTACGCGATCGAGCCGCGGGTCCCGGTGATCCGGTAGGTGCTCCTGCCGTTGACGGGGGCCGAGTGGTAGACGTTGTCGGGGTTGTCGGCCCCGATCTTCACGAGGTCCAGCCCCTGCATGCGCGGCCGGTCGGCGTCGCTGTTCTCGATCGTCGCGTAGAGCGCGTTGCGCAGCAGGCGCGTCAGGTAGCGGTAGCCCTCGGCGCGGTCCAGCGGCGTGGCCGGAGCGCTGTCGCGGAGCACGACCTCGCCGGCCTTCTCCAGCGCCTGGCAGAACTCGCGCCAGGCGCTGCCGGTCAGCACGGCGTCGTCGACGTCGGTCATCCCACCTCCACTGATGTAGAACACGTTCTACCAGAGGACGGTCAGCCCCGCGAGGGTGCTGCGCAGCGGAAGCCGACGTGGGCGGTGGGGGAGTCCGGGGCGACCGGGATGCGCGCGGACGGCCGGTAGCGCGAGCAGTAGTCGTCGCTGCAGAGGAAGCTCCCGCCCTTGGCCACGACGGCGTCCGCGCCGGAGACGCCCGGGGCGCAGCACGGGGTGCCGGCGTGGTCCGCCGTCCATGCCGTGCCGACCAGCTCCCAGACGTTGCCGGTCACGTCGAGCAGGCCGTAGCCGTTCGGCGGGTGCGTGCCGACCGGAGCGGTCGTGGCGGGACCCGCGCTGCGCCACGGGAAGTCTCCCCGGAAGACCACCGCCGGGACGTCGCCCCGCTCGTCGCCCCAGGCGTACGCCGCACCGGCCAGCCCGCCGCGCGCGGCGTGCTCCCACTCCGCCTCCGTCGGCAGCCGCAGCCCGGCCCAGGCGCAGTAGGCGAGCGCGTCCTCGGGCACGACGTGCGTCACCGGGTGCTGGTCGAGAGCGACCGACCCCGGGCCGGTCGGCTGCTGCCAGCAGGCGCCGTCCACCCACGACCACCACTGCCGCGGGTCGCGCAGGTCGACCGGGTGCGTCGGCGGCGTGAAGACCGCCGAGCCGCCGAGGTCCCGCTCGGCGCGGGTGAGGTAGCCGGTGTCCTGCACGAAGGTCGCGAACTCGCCGACGGAGCACGGCGTGCGGGCCAGCAGGAAGGGCTCGACCGTCACCTCCCGCGCCGGGCGCTCCTCGGGGTAGTGCACGTCCGACCCGAGACGGCTCGTCCCGCCGGGGATCTCGACCAGGTCCGGCGTCACTCGAAGCGCGCGCCCATCTCCTGCAGCATCTCCAGCATCCGGACCGGTGAGTCCGGCGCGGGCTCGCCCGGCGTGTAGGTCACCGAGCGCAGCGCGCCGGAGAACGGGAAGCAGCCGTGCTCCTCCCACAGCGCCCAGGACACCGGCGACTTGCGGTCGGTCCCGATGCTGATGCCCTCGAAGGGAGCCATCGGGAACAGCAGCGGCAGGCCCTCGAGCGCCGCCCGCTCGACCCCGTCGACCGACAGCCGGGCGGTCCACGTCCCGCCGCCGACGGCGTCGAAGTCCGCAGTCAGCCGCGTGTCGCCGGCCGGCACGCCGCCGCCGTCGAGGGAGTGCATGCGGCCGCGCCCGTCGTTGAACACCAGCCGGTACGACCCGCCGTCCACGACGAGCGCGTAGCCCCCGCCCTGGTCGCCGTGTGCGACCAGGATCCCCGCGTCGCCGGCCGCGTAGGACAGGGAGACGTCGATGCTGAACGACCGGTACCAGATCAGCCGCTGCGACCGCCAGCGCTCGAGCTGCGGTGTGCCGGGGAGCAGGGTCACCGGCCGGTCGAAGACCTCCGTGCGCGGCGGCCGGCGGAGGTACTTCAGACCGCT
>SCTD01000330.1 GCA_004299215.1 Frankiales bacterium
ATCGGGATCGGCGGCTGGGGGTCGCGGCGCAAGCCGATGTCGCTGGTGCGCGCGATCCTGCGCTCCGACCTGTCCGACCTCACCGTCGTGTCCTACGGCGGTCCGGACGTCGGGCTGCTCTGCGCCGCCGGCAAGGTCAAGAAGCTGCTCTACGGCTTCGTCTCGCTCGACTCGATCCCGCTCGAGCCGCACTTCCAGGCCGCGCGCACGGCGGGTGCGGTCGAGGTCGCCGAGTGGGACGAGGGGATGGTCCAGTGGGGGCTCTACGCCGCGTCGATCCGGCTGCCGTTCCTGCCGACCCGGGCCGGTCTCGGGTCCGACGTCGTGCGGGTCAACCCGGACCTCAGGACGGTGGCCTCCCCCTACGGCGGTGAGGAGCTGCTGGCGGTCCCGGCGCTGCACCTCGACGCAGCGCTGGTGCACCTGAACGTCGCCGACGCCCGCGGCAACGCCGCCTTCCTCGGGCCCGACCTCTACTTCGACGACCTGTTCTGCCAGGCGGCCGAGAAGGCCTACCTGTCCTGCGAGCGGGTCGTCACGACCGAGGAGCTCGGCGGGGTCGAGCTGACCCGCCGTCGGATCGCACGCTGGATGGTGCACGGCGTGGTCGAGGCCCCGGGCGGCGCGCACTTCACGTCGTGCGTGCCGGACTACGACCGCGACGAGAGGTTCCAGAAGGAGTACGTCACGGCGGCCAAGGATCCCGCTGCCTGGCAGGAGTTCTCGGCCCGCTACCTGGACGTCGCGGACGAGGCGGCCTACCAGGCGGCCGTCAAGGAGCGCTCATGACGACCACCCGCGCGGAGATCTGCGCGATCGCCTGCGCCGAGGCGTTCCGCGGCGACGGCGAGATCCTCGTCAGCCCGATGGCGCTCGTGCCCTCGCTCGGCGCGCGGCTGGCCCGGGAGACCTTCGAGCCGGACCTGCTGCTGTCCGACGGCGAGGCGTCGTACGTCTCCGGTCCCTGGCCGCTCGGTGGGACGCCGCCGGAGACGGTCGAGGCATGGGTGCCGTTCCGCTCGATCTTCGACCTGGTCTGGGCCGGCCGGCGGCACGTGATGATGGGCGCCAGCCAGGTGGACCGCTTCGGCAACCAGAACATCAGCTGCATCGGCGGCGACTTCTCCAAGCCCGACCGCCAGCTGCTCGGGGTCCGCGGCGCGCCGGGCAACACCGTCTGCCACACGACGAGCTACTGGGTGCCCAAGCACTCGGCCCGCGTCTTCGTGCCGACCGTGGACATGGTGTCGGGCGTCGGCAACGACCGCCGCGACGGCGAGGCGGGTCGCTTCCACGACCTGCGCGTCGTCGTGAGCGACCTCGGCGTCATGGACTTCCAGACGCCCGACGGCTCGATGCGGCTCCGCTCGGTGCACCCCGGCGTCTCGGTCCAGGAGGTCCAGGAGGCCACCGGCTTCGAGCTGTCGATCGACGACGTGGAGGAGACGCGCACCCCGACCGACGAGGAGCTGCGGCTCATCCGCGAGGTGCTGGACCCGAAGAACCTCCGGGACCGGGAGGTCGCACCGGCATGACCACCACCCACACCCACCCGGCGCTGACGACGCGCGCCACCGAGCTCTTCGGCGTGCGCTACCCCGTCGTGCAGACCGGGATGGGCTGGGTGTCGGGCCCGCGGCTGACGAGCGCGACCGCGAACGCCGGCGGCCTCGGCATCCTCGCCTCGGCGACGATGTCGTACGACGAGCTCGCCGCCGCCATCACCGAGACGAAGACGCGCACGAACCAGCCCTTCGGCGTGAACCTGCGCGCCGACGCGCCCGACGCGGCGCAGCGCGTCGACCTGCTCGCACGAGAGGGGGTGCGCGTCGCGTCCTTCGCGCTCGCGCCCAAGCAGGACCTCATCAAGCGCTGCAAGGACGCCGGCCTGGTCGTCATGCCGTCGATCGGCGCGAAGCGGCACGCGGAGAAGGTCGCCGCCTGGGGCGTCGACGCGGTCATCGTGCAGGGCGGCGAGGGCGGCGGGCACACCGGCGCCGTGCCGACGACGGTGCTGCTCCCGCAGGTCGTCGACGCCGTCGACATCCCGGTCATCGCGGCCGGCGGGTTCTTCGACGGACGGGGGCTCGTCGCTGCCCTGGCGTACGGCGCCGAGGGCATCGCCATGGGCACCCGCTTCCTGCTGACCAGCGACAGCGCGGTCGGCGACGAGGTGAAGTCGGTCTACCTCGGCAAGGGCGTCGACGGCACGGTCGTCAGCCGCCAGGTCGACGGCATGCCGCACCGGGTGCTCCGCACGGACCTGGTCGAGGCGCTCGAGGGCGGGAGCGCCCCCCGAGCGCTGGTCCGCTCGGTGCGCGCCGCGCTCGCCTACTCACGGCTGAGCGGCACGCCGTTGACCGCCATGGCTCGAGAAGGTCTGGCGATGAAGAGGAGCAGCGAGATGACCTGGGCCCAGGTGATCATGGCGGCGAACACCCCGATGCTGCTCAAGGCGGCGATGGTCGACGGCCGCCCGGACCTCGGCGTGATGGCGAGCGGTCAGGTGGTCGGGCTGCTGGAGGACCTGCCGTCCTGCGCCGAGCTGCTGGACCGGATCGTCGCGGACGCCGGCGCAGTGCTGACGCGCCTGGGGGGTCCTGGTGCCTGAGACCCCCTCGTACGTCCCGGGTCACGGCCTGCTGGCCGGCAAGGTCGTCGTCGTCACGGCTGCAGCCGGCACCGGCATCGGCTTCGCCACGGCGAGGCGCGCCGTCGAGGAAGGGGCCACCGTCGTCGTCTCCGACTGGCACGAGCGCCGGCTCGGGGAGGCTGCCGAGCAGCTCGGCGTCCAGGGGATCGCCTGCGACGTCACGGTGCAGGACCAGGTCGACAACCTGATCGACTCCGTCGTCGACATGCACGGCCGCATCGACGTGCTGGTCAACAACGCCGGCCTCGGCGGCACGGCGGACCTGGTCGACATGACCGACGAGCAGTGGCTGCGGGTGCTGGACGTGACCCTCAACGGCACCTTCCGCTGCACCCGCGCGGCGCTGCGGCAGATGAGGACGCAGGGGTCGGGGGTCATCGTCAACAACTCCTCCGTCATCGCCTGGCGCGCCCAGCAGGGACAGGCGCACTACGCCGCGGCGAAGGCCGGCGTGAACGCGCTGACGCGCACGGCCGGTGTCGAGGCCGCGCAGTACGGCGTGCGGGTCAACGCCGTCTCCCCCTCCATCGCGATGCACCCGTTCCTCGCCAAGGTCACCACGGACGAGCTGCTCGCTGAGCTCTCGGCGAAGGAGGCGTTCGGCCGGCCGGCCGAGCCGTGGGAGGTCGCCAACGTCATCGTCTTCCTCGCCAGCGACTACTCGTCGTACATGACCGGCGAGGTCGTCTCCGTCAGCAGCCAGCACCCGTGAGGGGTCTCCTGTGATCACGTCCACCCGGCACGACGACGGCGTCGTCGAGGTCGTCGTCGACCACCCACCCGTGAACGCCCTGCCGGTGAAGGGCTGGTTCGACCTCGCAGACGCGATCACCGACGCCGGCCGCGACGAGGCCACGCGCGCCGTCGTGCTGCGCGCCGAGGGGCGCGGCTTCAACGCCGGCGTCGACATCAAGGAGTTCCAGCGCGACACGACGCACACGGCGCTCGTGGGCGCGAACCGCGGCTGCTACGCCGCTTTCGCCGCGGTGTACGACTGCCCGGTCCCGGTGGTGACGGCCGTGAACGGCTTCTGCCTCGGCGGTGGCATCGGGCTGGCCGGCAACAGCGACGTGCTCGTGGCCAGCGACGACGCGACCTTCGGCCTGCCCGAGGTGGACCGAGGGGCGCTCGGTGCCGCGACGCACCTGGCCCGGCTCGTCCCGCAGCACACGATGCGCGCGATGTTCTTCACGTCGGCGACCGCGACCGCGGCCGAGCTGCTGGCCTTCGGCTCGGTGCGTCGCGTCGTCCCGAAGGAGGAGCTGCGCGCGGCCGCGCTCGAGATCGCCTCCTCCATCGCGGCGAAGGACCCGACGGTGATCCGGGCCGCCAAGGAGGCGCTCAACGGGATCGACCCGTGGGACCCCAAGCGCAGCTACCGCTTCGAGCAGGGCTTCACCTTCGAGCTCAACCTGCTCGGCGTCGCCGACCGCGTCCGCGAGGACTTCGGCAAGGGCTAGGGGGCAGCGGGCGCCGCGGGACGGGCCGCGCCGGACCCGGACGCCGCGGCTCGCGGGGCGGGCACGCCGTTGAGCGTGCGCATGAGCGAGCGGATGTCGGTCGGTCGCGCGTAGTGGTGGCCCTGGCCGACGTGGCAGCCGAGCGCGTGCAGGGCGGCGGCCTGCTCGCCCGTCTCGACGCCCTCGCCGACGATGCGCAGCCCGAAGATCTGCGCCAGGTGGATGATCGACAGGGTGAGCGCCGAGGCGTCCGGCGAGTCGGCGATGTCGCGGACGAAGCTGCGGTCGATCTTGAGCATGTCGACCGGCAGGTCCTTGAGGTAGGACAGCGAGGAGTAGCCGGTGCCGAAGTCGTCGATCGCGATGCGCACGCCGCTGCCACGGAGCTCGACGAGGGTGTTGACCGCCGCCTCGCCGATCAGGGCGCTCTCGGTCAGCTCCAGCAGCAGGTGGCCGGGCCGGAGGCCGGTCTCGCCGAGCACCCGCTGCACCGTGCTGACCAGCTCGGA
>SCTD01000331.1 GCA_004299215.1 Frankiales bacterium
CGTGCGCCGGCGGCCGGGGGCTCCGGAGTCGCGACTGGACGCAGAGGTCGTCATCGGCGGCCGGCTCGGCCCCGGCGAGGCCGTCGTCCTGCGGATGTACGGCCGGCTGGCCCTGCACGCCGAGTCCGTCGTGCTGCCGCTGCTCGCACCGGACGCACCCGTCGTGACGTGGTGGTACGGCGCCCCCCCGCACCGGATCGAGCACGACCCGCTCGGTGTGCTCGCCGGGCGGCGGATCACCGACACGTCCCTCGCCGAGGACCCGCTCGGGGCGCTGCGCACCCGGGCCGACGACTACGCCCCCGGCGACACCGACCTGGCCTGGGCCCGTGCCACCCCCTGGCGGGCGCTCTGCGCCTCCGGGCTGGACTCGGTCGACGATCCGGTGTCGGCGGCCTCGGTGACGGGCGCCGCGGGCGACACCACGCGCGCCCTGGTGGCCGGCTGGCTGCGGTCGCGCCTGGGCGTCGAGGTCGCGCTCGTCGACGCCCCCGGGCAGGCGGTGACGGCCGTCGAGCTGCAGGTGCAGGATGCCCCCGTGCAGCTGCGTGCCGGGACCGGCTCGACCGCCGTGCTCAGCCGTCCCGGTCGCCCCGACCGGGTCGTGCCGATGGAGGCGCGCGACCTCGGCGACCTGCTCGCCGAGGAGCTGCGCCGGCTCGACCCCGACGAGACCTACGCTGCCGCCCTCGCGGCCGCCACCGGCACCGAAGGGCTCAGCAGCCGGCCGCCGACCCGTACCCATGTCTGGCACGACCCGACCGAGGCCGCCGACCCCGACCCGGCGCTGACGACGGCATGAGCCCTGCTCCCACGGTCGTCGTGGTGCGCGACGCCGACGTGCTCGCCGAGGCCGTCGCGGCGCGGCTGCTGACCCGGCTGCTCGACGCGCAGGCGCTGCGCGGCACCGCGTCCGTGGTGCTGACCGGCGGCACCGTCGGGATCGCCGTCCTGACCGCCGTCCGGCGCTCACCCGCCCGGGCCGCCATCGACTGGGGACGCGTCGACGTGTGGTGGGGCGACGAGCGGTTCGTCCCGGCCGAGGACCCCGACCGCAACGAGCTGCAGGCCCGGGAGGCGCTGCTCGACGCCCTCCCGCTCGACCCGCACCGGGTCCACCCGATGGGGGCGGCAGGCGGTCCGGACGGGCAGGACGCCGACGCCGCGGCCGCGCGCTACGCCGACCAGCTGCGCGGCGCGGCAGCCCCCGACCACGAGGTGCCTGCCTTCGACGTGCTGCTGCTCGGCGTCGGACCGGACGGCCACACCGCCTCGCTGTTCCCCGGCGCTCCGGGCGTGCACGACGAGCGGCTCGTCGTGGGCGTGCACGGCTCGCCGAAGCCGCCGCCGACGCGACTGTCGCTGGGCTTCCGGGCGCTGAACGCAGCGCGCGAGGCGTGGTTCGTGGTGGCCGGCAGCGACAAGTCCGCCGCGGTCCAGATGGCGCTCAGCGGCGCCGGCCCGGTGCAGGTGCCGGCCGCGGGCGTGAGCGGCCGCTACGCCACCCTGTGGCTGCTGGACGAGGCGGCGGCAGCCGCCCTGC
>SCTD01000706.1 GCA_004299215.1 Frankiales bacterium
AGGTGACGGCCTGGGTCTTGGAGATCTTCTTGGACTCGAGGCGGTCGCGCTCCAGCATGTTCTTGAAGTCCATGTTGCCGCCGACGTTCAGCTGGTAGGTGCGGTCCAGGATGACGCCGCGGTCCTCGAACAGCTTGGCCATGACGCGGTGCGTGATGGTCGCGCCGACCTGGCTCTTGATGTCGTCGCCGACGATCGGCACACCGGCGTCCTCGAACTTCTTCGCCCACTCCGGGGTGCCGGCGATGAAGACGGGGAGGGCGTTGACGAAGCCGACCTTGGCGTCGATGGCGCACTGCGCGTAGAAGCGCGCGGCGTCCTCGGAGCCGACCGGCAGGTAGCAGACCAGCACGTCGACCTCGGCGTCCTTGAGCGCCTGGACGACGTCCACCGGCTGCTCGTCGGACTCGTCGATCGTCATGCGGTAGTACTTGCCGAGGCCGTCGAGCGTCGGGCCGCGCTGGACCTCGACGTTGAGCGGCGGGACGTCGGCGATCTTGATGGTGTTGTTCTCGCTGGCGACGATGGCCTCGGAGAGGTCACGGCCGACCTTCTTGGCGTCGACGTCGAACGCGGCGACGAACTCGATGTCGCGGATGTGGTAGCCGCCGAGGTCGACGTGCATCAGGCCGGGGACGCGCGCGGACGGGTCGGCGTCGCGGTAGTACTCGACGCCCTGGACGAGCGACGCGGCGCAGTTGCCGACGCCGACGATGGCGACACGGACGGAACCCATCAGGGCGCTCCTCTTTCTTCTTGGCTGGTGACAGCGGGGGGTGGTGCAGGACTGTTCTTGCGCTCGGTCTCGATCAGCTCGGTGAGCCAGCGGACCTCGCGCTCGACCGACTCCAGCCCGTGCTCCTGCAGCTGGAGGGTGTACCGGTCGAGTCGTGAGCGGGTGCGGGCCAGCGAGGAGCGGACGCCCTCGCGGCGCTCCTCCAGGCGGGTGCGGCGACCTTCGAGGATGCGCACCCGCACCTCGGGGTCGGTCTGCCCGAAGAAGGCGAAGTGGACGCCGAAGGTCTCGTCCTCCCAGGCCGACGGGCCCGCCTCGGCGAGCAGCTCGGCGAGCCGCTCCTTGCCGTCCGCGGTGAGCTTGTAGACGACCTTGCCGCGCCGGCCGGTGAGCGGCGGCGCGCCGGCCACGACGTCGGCGTCGCCCTCGTCCTCGGCGATGAAGCCGGCGTCCTTCATCCGGCGCAGCGTCGGGTAGAGCGAGCCGTAGGAGAACGCGCGGAAGGTGCCGAGCGTCGCCTTGAGCCGCTGGCGCAGCTCGTAGCCGTGCAGGGGGGCCTCGTGCAGCAGGCCG
>SCTD01000332.1 GCA_004299215.1 Frankiales bacterium
CGGCGAGGCAGCGCCCCGCGGGCCTTGCCGGGCGGTGCTCGGCGTCGGGCTGGGGCTGGCGAGCCTGCCGCTCGAGGGCGCCGGCGAGGTGCTGGCCGGGGGCGCGGGGTGCTTCTTCGGGCTCGCCGCGCTGCGCAGTCTCGCGGTGCTGTGGTCCCCGCCGCCGGCTCCGCTCCCGGCGGTGCCCGCGCTCCCTGCCGTGCCGATGCCGCCGCCGGCCGGCAGCATCGCCTTCCCGTACGTCCGCCGGCTGGAGGCCGTCCGTGACGAGCTGCGCCGGCTGCTGCCGCTGGTCGCGCCCGCGGGTCGGGACGCGGCGGAGGAGGCCTGGCAGGCGGCGGCCGAGGCGGACACCGCGCTGCGCTGGCAGGCGGCCCGGATGGCGGCCGTGGAGCCGCACCGCGCCGTGGACGCCGACCTGCTGCTGTCGCTCGAGGAGGGGGTGCGCTGCTCGGAGCGGCTCGTCCTGGCCGTGGCGGACCTGGTGGCCGCCTCCGCGGACCCGCTGGCCACCCGTCGCCTGCAGGACGCGGCCGACGCGCTGCACGGTCTGGCACAGGGGTTGCGCGAGGTCCGCTGACTCCGAGAGGGTCGCCCGCATGACCCTCGGAGTGCTCGACCTGTCGGACAAGCTGTGGCGCGGTGACATCGGGATCGAGCAGGCGCACCCGTTCTCGCTGATCGGCCCCGTGGAGGAGCTCGCCGACGGGGTCGCCTTCGTGCCGTCGTTCGCCAACGTGTCGGCGCTTCGTACGGACGACGGCCTGGTGCTCGTCGACACCGGCAGCGCACCGCTCGCCTCGCACGTGCACGCGACGGTGCGCAGCTGGGACGCCTCGCCGCTGCACACGGCGGTCTACTCGCACGGCCACATCGACCACGTCTTCGGCGTGGACCTGTTCGCCGAGGAGGCGGCGGCGCAAGGGTGGCAGCCGCCGCGGGTGGTGGCGCACGAGGCGCTGCCCGCGCGCTTCGACCGCTACGTGCTGACCGCCGGGCACAACGAGGTCGTCAACCAGCGCCAGTTCTCGATGCCGGGGCTGCGCTGGCCGCGCGAGTACCGCTACCCGGACGTGACCTACCGGGACCGGCTGGCGCTGTCCGTCGGCGGGCTGGACGTGGAGCTGACGCACTGCCGCGGTGAGACCGACGACCACACCTGGACCTGGATCCCGTCGCGGAAGGTGCTGTGCTCCGGCGACCTGTTCATCTGGGCCTCGCCCAACGCCGGGAACCCGCAGAAGGTCCAGCGCTACCCGCGCGAGTGGGCGGCCGGGCTTCGGACCATGGCGTCCCTCGGCGCCGAGCTGCTGCTGCCGGGCCACGGCGTGCCGATCGCCGGCGCGGACCGGATCCGGCAGGCGCTGACCGAGAGCGCCGAGCTGCTGGAGCACCTGCACGACGAGACCGTCGCGATGATGAACGCGGGGGCGCGGCTCGACGAGATCGTGCACACCGTGCGGGCGCCCGCGCACCTGCTGGAGCGGCCGTACCTCCGACCGGTCTACGACGAGCCGGAGTTCGTCGTGCGCAACGTGTGGCGGCTCTACGGCGGCTGGTGGGACGGCGACCCGTCACGGCTCAAGCCGGCGCCGGCGTCGTCCCTGGCCGCCGAGATCGCCTCGCTGGCAGGCGGTTCTTCGCGACTGGCGTCCCGGGCACTGGAGCTGGCGGAGGCCGGCGACCTGCGGCTTGCGGGGCACCTCTCGGAGCTGGCCGTGCAGGCCGACCCGACCTCCGTGCAGGCGCAGCAGGCGCAGGCGGCGGTGTACGGCAAGCGGGCCGCGACCGAGGCGTCGACCATGTCGCAGGGCGTCTTCCGGTGGACGGCGCAGGAGGCCGCTCGGCATGCCGGTGCCGGGACGGGGCAGGGGGAGTCGCATGAGGCCTGACGTTCCTGCCGACGCCGCCACGCTGCCCTCCGGCCGCTCGATCCCCTTGCTCGGCTTCGGGACCTGGCGGCTCGAGGGCGACTCCGCGCAGGCATGCGTGGAGGAGGCGCTGACCGCCGGCTACCGCCACCTGGACACCGCCACGATCTACGGCAACGAGACGGAGGTCGGTGCCGGCCTCAGGGCCAGCGGGCTGGACCGGGACGACGTCTTCGTGACCACGAAGTGCCCGCCGGAGAGGGCGTCCGACGCTCGCGAGGTGCTGGAGGAGTCGCTGTCGCTGCTCCAGCTCGACGCCGTCGACCTGTGGCTGGTGCACTGGCCGCCGAGCGACCCGGTCGCGATGTGGGAGGCGTTCCTGCAGGCGCAGGCCGACGGTCTCGCGCGCGACGTCGGCGTGAGCAACTTCAGCCTCGCCCAGCTGGACGAGGTCACCGGGGCGACCGGCGTCGCGCCGGCGGTCAACCAGATCAAGTGGAGCCCGCTGCTCTTCGACCGGGCCGTGCTGGCCGGCCATGTCGACCGCAGGATCGTGCTGGAGGGCTACAGCGGGCTCAAGGGCGGGACGCTCGAGCACCCGGTCGTGACGGGCATCGCGTCGCGGCTGGGCCGCACGCCCGCCCAGGTCGTGAACCGCTGGCACCTCGACCACGGCACCGTCACCATCCCGAAGTCGGCCACACCCGAGCGGATCCGCTCGAATGTCGATCTGGCGTTCAGGCTGAGTGCGGACGACCTGGCCGCTCTGGACGCGCTGGGCCAGTAGCGTCCGGGGCGTGGAGGCGTCCCTCGTCAGCTGGCTCCGGCAGCTGGACGACGACGCCCTGCGCGGCCGGCTCGCTCGGCGCTTCGCGCACCCGGACTGCACGTCGTGGCAGGCCTGGTGGGCGCTGGGCGGCGTCCTCTACGCCGCGGTGATGGGCTGCTTCTTCGCCGTCTCGCTGCTCGCCTTCGCCATCGGGCAGGACTCGGGCGTGCTGCTGGGTCTGGCTGTGCTGCTGCCGTGGCCCGCCCTGCCGCTCGTGTCGCTGCTCCGTCGGGGCCGGCCGGTGGCGCTCGGGGCGGCCGCCGCCCTGCTGGCGCTGGTGCAGTGCCTGCTGCTGTCCGGGGCGTGGGGGATCCAGCTGGCCTACCTGCCGCTGCTGGTGGTCGGCGTAGCGGTCTGCGCGGTGCCGGGGAGGTAGCGGGCCAGACCAGCCTGTGGATCGAAAATCTCTTTCCCACAGTGTCTTTCGACCATCAGTTCTGTCGGAGGTCGGTGGCAGAGTCGTGGTCGTGGCAGTCGGGCAGCAGGTGCTGAGCGCAGCGGAGGATGTCGCTGCGCTCGACGCTGCGATGCTCCGGTTGGAGTGCTCGGAGGCAGACCGTGGTGCCGGGCACGTGCGTCAGCTGCGGGCTGCGCTCGCGCTGCAGGCCGTGCTGGTCGGGTCGGGGATGGAGCTGGCGGTGGTGCCGCAGCTGGCGCTGGCGCTGTCGGCGTCGGAGGCTCGGGCGGGGCAGCTGCTCGGTGAGGCGGAGGCGCTGGTCGTGCTGCCCGGTGCTGTGGAGGCGGTCGAGGCGGGGTTGCTGACGGTGGAGCAGTCCCGCACGGTGGTGGAGCAGCTGCGGGTGCTTCCGCTGCCGGATCGGGTCGCGGTGTGGCGGCGGTTGCAGGCGCGGCTGGTCGGTGCGGCGGACGGGCTGGTGCTGCCGCCGGCCAGGTTGGCGGAGCTGCTCCGCCGGTGGGTGATCGCGCAGGACCGGCAGGCTGCTGAGCGGCGCCGGCGGGAGGCGCAGCAGGACCGCAGGGTGGAGTTCCGGGCGCGGGCGGACGGGTTGCACGACCTGCTCGCGGCGGGTCTGTCCGGTCCGGACCGGGTCG
>SCTD01000333.1 GCA_004299215.1 Frankiales bacterium
TGGCGTCCGGTCACGACTCCGCAGGCTACGTGAGGGCCTCGGACCCCGCTGGGGCGGCGGTCCCGCCCGTCAGCGTCCGGTGAAGCGGGCTTCCCGCCGCTCGAGGAAGCTCAGCACGCCCTCGGCCGCGTCCTCGGACACCAGCAGCGGGGGGAGCAGCCCGGCCAGGTGCTCACGCGCCGCCTGCTCGTCGCGGCAGGCGATCCGCGCGTTGGCCAGCGTCCCCTGCACCCCCAGCGGGGCCTGCCGGGCGATCAGCCGGGCCAGCTCGACGGCCCTGGCGAGCTGCTGCCCGGCGGGGACGACCTCCTGCACGAGCCCGATCCGGTGCGCCTCGGCGGCGCCGAGCTCCTCACCGGTGAGGATCCAGCGCATCGCGTTCCCCCAGCCCAGCTGCGCCGGGGCACGCAGCGTCGCGCCGCCGAACGGGATGATGCCGCGCCCGACCTCGAGCTGGCGGAAGCGCACGTCGTCCGCGGCCACGACCACGTCGGAGGCCAGCGCCAGCTCGATCGACAGCGTGAAGGCGATGCCCTGCACCGCCAGCACGATCGGCTTGGGCACCGGCGGCCCCCACAGCCCGAACGGGTCGTGCAGGCTGCGGCCGCTCAGCACGTCCGGGCCGCCGGCCTGCATCGCCGGCAGCACCTCCGCCAGGTCCAGGCCCGCCGAGAAGTGCTCGCCGTGCCCGAAGACCACGCCGACCCGGGCGTCGTCGTCCGCCGCGAGCCGGTCGTACGCCGCGGCCACCTCGTCGATGACCTGCAGCGTCCAGGCGTTGCGCTTGTCGGGGCGGTTCACGCCGATCAGCAGGACGTGCCCGTCCTTCTCGACGGTGACCTGGGACATGTGGGACCCCTCAGAGCAGGAAGCGGAACAGCGGGCTGTCGGGCGGGACCCGGGTGATGTCCGGGGGGGCCGCCTCCATCCGCGCGAGCAGCGCGGGCAGGTCCTCGGGGCTGCCGAGCTCGATGCCGACGAGCGCCGGACCGGTCTCGCGGTTGTTGCGCTTGACGTACTCGAACAGGGTGATGTCGTCGTCCGGCCCGAGCACCTCGTCGAGGAACTGCCGCAGCGCGCCGGGCTCCTGCGGGAAGTCGACGAGGAAGTAGTGCTTGCGCCCCTCGTGGACCAGGGCCCGCTCGACCACCTCGCCGTACCGGCTCACGTCGTTGTTGCCGCCGGACAGAACGACCAGCGTGGTGAGCCCCGGATCCACGTCGACCACGTCCCCGAGCGCCGCCGCGGCCAGCGCACCGGCGGGCTCGGCGATGATCCCGTCGGACTGGTAGAGCGCGAGCATCTCCGTGCAGACCCGACCCTCGGCGACCGCGACCAGCTCGGCGCTGCTGTCCCGGACGAACGGGAAGGTCAGGTCTCCCGCACGGCGCACGGCGGCACCGTCGACGAAGCTCTCGATCTCCTCCAGCCGCACCGGCTCACCGGCAGCGACCGCGGCGGCCATGCACGCGGCGCCCGCCGGCTCGACGCCGACGACGCGCACCGACGGATGGCGCTCGCGCAGCCAGGCCAGGGTGCCGGCGATCAGCCCGCCGCCGCCGACGGGGAGGACCACCACGTCCGGGACCCGGCCGAGCTGGCCGATCGCCTCCAGCAGGACCGTGCCCTGACCGGCGATGGTCCGCAGGTCGTCGAACGCCGGGA
>SCTD01000707.1 GCA_004299215.1 Frankiales bacterium
TGTCGAAGAAGACCGCCAGGTCGCCGGCCGCGAACTGGTCCGCCGGCTCGACCGCGGCCCTCGACCTGGCGTCGACGCCGTAGCGCTGCAGGCCCGTCAGGTAGGTCAGCGCGCGCTGGGCCTCCGGACTGTCGAGAGTCATCGCGGTCGGAGCGTCCGTGTCGTCCACCACCTCACCGCCCGCGGTCCACACGAACGGCGCGACGGTGCGGATCTCGGCGTCGAAGCCGACCGCGGCGATCTTCTTGGCCGCCAGCTGCCGCGCCATCTGCTCCAGGTCGTTCCAGGTCCAGGTCTGGTCCGGCAGCGCGATGCCGGCCGACCGCAGCAGGTCCCGGTTCAGGTAGGCGACGCTGCTGCTGGTGTTCTGCGGGACGCAGGCGAGCTCACCGTCGTAGGTGAAGGCCTCGAGCGAGGGGGCGAAGAACTCGTCGGTGGACCGCTCCCCCAGGTCGGCCGGGGCGAGCACCCCGCGATCGACGAACGGGCCGAGCCGTCGGTAGTTCAGCAGGAAGACGTCCGGCGGGTTCCCTCCGGCGAAGGCGGTGGACAGCTTGGCGATGTGGTCGCCCTGGTTGGGCACGCCGGTGAACCTCACGGTGACGCCGGGACGGTCCTCCTCGTACTCCGCGATGAGCTCGCGCAGGGCGTTGAGCTCCCCCTCGCCGCCGGCGGCCTGCACGGTGAGCGTCCCGGTGAGCGGGCGGTCCGGCAGGTCGTCCGCGACGGGGTCGTCGGCGCCGCAGGCGGTGAGCAGGGCGAGGGCGAGGGCGAGGGCGAGGGGGGTGCGGCGCATGGGGAGGAAACTACGACGCACGGTGCGGCCGGTCCTGCAGGCCGAGCAGCGGTCGCTGCACCGCGAGGAGAGCCAGGACGGCGGGGAGCGCGAGGACTGCCGCGCCGGCGAAGAGCACGGACTGCTCCACGCCGTCGAGGGTCACCAGCTCGCCGATCCCGAGCGGCAGCGTGCGGGTGTCCTCGGACTGCGCGTAGAGCAGCGCGTCGAGGTAGTTGCCCCAGTGGAAGACGAAGGCCACCGCGGCGATCGCGGTCGTCGTCGCGGTCACGAGCGGCAACCCGACCCGCCACCAGGTGGTCAGCGCCGACGCCCCTTCGAGCCGTGCCGCCTCCCACAGCTCGGGCGGCACGCGCCGGAAGGCGCGGTAGGCCAGCAGGACGGTGAAGGGCGTCGTCGCCGCCAGCGCTGGCGCGACAAGTGGCACCAGGCTGTCGAGCACCCCGGTCTCGAGGTAGAGCACGAAGCGCGGGATCCACAGCATCGGCAGGGGTACGAGGAGCAGGGCCGTGGTCGCTCCCACCAGCCAGCGGCGGCTCCGGGGCGGCAGCTGGGCGAGCACGAAGCCGGCCCAGGAGGCGATCAGCGTCGCGAGCGGCACCGCCACCACGACCACCAGCAGGCTGTTGCGCAGCAGCCGCCCCAGCGGGGTGATCTCGCTCAGCCGACCGT
>SCTD01000334.1 GCA_004299215.1 Frankiales bacterium
CGCCGCGGCACACCGACATGCGGGCGATCGTCAGTCGCGCCTTCACCCCGCGGCGGATCGCCGGGCTGGAGCAATCGGTCAGCGTGCTCGCCGACGAGCTCCTCGACGACCTGACCGTCGAAGGGTCCGGTGACGTCGTGGCGCAGCTGGCGGGCCCACTCCCGGCGATGGTGATCGCCGACCTGCTCGGCATCCCCCGGGCGGACCGGGAGCAGTTCCGTGCTTGGTCCTCGACGCTGGTGCAGTCCCACCCGGCCCACGGCACCTTCGGGCCAGGTCTGGCTGCGGCGGCATCGTTGTACGAGTACTTCACCGGCTTCCTGCACGAACGCCGGCGGGCGCCCCAGGACGATCTGCTGTCCGCGCTCGTTGCCGCCGACGTGCACGGCCAGCAACTCACCGACGAGGAGCTGCTCGGGTTCTGCCTCCTCCTGCTCGTCGCCGGGCACGAGACCACCACCAACCTGCTCGGCAACGCCGCCGTCGTGCTCGCCCAGCACCCGGATGCGCGCCGGGCCATGGCCGACGACCCCGCCTCGATCGACTCTGCCGTCGAGGAGCTGCTGCGGTACGACTCACCCGTCCAGGGCCTGTCCCGGACCCTGACCGCCGACGTCACCCTGCACGACACCCGGATGGATGCCGGCGACACCGTCCTGCTGCTGTTCGGATCGGCCAACCGCGACGACCGGGCGTTCGCCGACCCCGACACCTTCGACATCACGCGGCGCAGCGACCGGCAGGTCGCGTTCGGGCACGGCATCCACTTCTGCCTCGGTGCCTCCCTCGCCCGGCTGGAGGCCCGCATCGCACTCGGCGGTCTGCTCCGCCGGATCCCCGATTGGCAGGTGGACCTCGGCAACGCAACCCGGCTGCGGTCCGGACCCATCCGCGGCTACTCCGCCCTCCCTCTCACCTGGTGAGCACGCGTCAACGCCGACGGCACGGTGCCGGCCGTCGAGCTCGGCGACCGCAACGCCGGTAGCCGCCCGGCAGCAGCGCTGGCGCGAGCCGTTCAGCGCTGGTAGGCGACCAGCGCGTTGCCCGCTGCGACGTAGACGGTGTTCCGGGCGACGGCGACTCCGCTGCTGGTCACGGCGACGGCCGGCTGCCCGGAGTCCGCGAGGACCGGACGGCGGAGCAGGGGTAGGCCGGTGGAGGCATCGAACGCGTCGACGAAGCCGTTGCCGTCGACGGTGTAGGCGACGCCGTTGGCGACCGTCGTCGACTGGTAGTGGACGCCGTCCGCGACGAGGCTGGCCCAGCCGAGCGCGCCGTCGTCACGGCCCCGCGAGAGCATGACGCCGCCAGGGGTCCCGACACCGAGGATCGAGCTCCCGTCGAAGGCAGTCGCTGCGGCGTTGCACGCGGGACACGATGCGCCGAATGCCGCCTGCCAGGCCGGCTCCATCGAGCCGGCGTCGGCGACGTGGTAGACCCCGGACTTCTGCAGGTCGCCGATCAGCAGCCGGCCGGAGCTGTCCCGGAACAGGTTCGGCGGCGCCCCGAAGTCGAGGTCCAGCTGCAGGCACGGCGCGCTGTTGCCCACCACCAGTTGCAGCGCGGGCTCCTCGCCGACGGCGTCGCACACCGGCTCGACCAGATCACGGAACGCCGGCGAGAGTTGGTCGATGTCGCCCTTGTACGACCCCACGATGTCGCCGAAGGTCGGTCCGCGGTTGAGGTCGACCTTGATGATCGCGTTGGTGTTCGGGTGCTCGATCTTCTTGCTGTACGGGTTGGCCGTGCCCATGTAGGCGAAGCCCTGCTCCTCGTCGATCGCCGGTGCCGTCCACACCCCGCCACCGGCGTAGCCCGCGGCGAAGTCGGCGTCCGGGACGACGTAGCTCCGGTCGAGGATCCGGCCGGTGCGCAGGTCGAGCAGCGCGTAGCCGCCTCGCGACGCCGGGTTCCCCTCGGGTGCGGAGAAGCCGAAGACGACGATGCCGGCGTGCACCACCGGGGTGGCGTTGGTGTAGTAGCCCGGCGACGTCTCCACCGGCCGGCTGCGCCACGCCACCGCGCCGGTGATCTGGTCGAAGGCGATGGCGTACGGGCCGCTGTCCCGGTTGACCAGTGCCACGAGGAGGCCGTCCGCAGCGACCGGCGAGCTGACGAAGTCGCCGCCGAGCCCGGCCAGGGGGACCTCCTCGTGGTGCCGCCACACCAGCTCGCCGGTGTCGGCGTTGAGGGCGATCACGTCGCCGGCCGCGGTGTTCAGGTAGACGCAGCCGGACGACACGATGGGAGTTCCGTTGAGGTCCCCGAAGCCGAGAGACCCACCTCCCGTGGAGAACGACCACGCCGGGGCCAGCAGTGGCACCTCGGCTATGCCGATCGTGGTCTCCGCCGGCTGGGTGCGGGTGTTCGACAGGTCGGCCCCGAACGTCGCCCACTCGCCGCCAGAATGCTCGGCAGGCGCGCACGCCCCGGTCGCGGCAGCGGCGGGGAGAGCGGCCGCGCCCGCCGCGATGAGGCCGACTGCGATGCAGAGGCGGAGAACGGTCGACCTGGCGGCTGGGCGGTTCGGCATGGTTCCTCCCTTCGCGCCGAGGGCCCTGTCTCCTGCCGCACCGGCAGTGCTTTTCGGGACAGCCACCGGCCGCACTGCCGACATGGACCTCAGGCGAGCCCCTTTCAGGAGCGAGCTGGTCGGGCTGGCCCGGCGGGACCGCCGCCGGGAGATGCGCTCGCGGTGCTCCACGTCCGGGCTGGGCCGGCCGTCGAGCGGAGCTGCCCACGGTGTCGCAGCAGGACCAGGTGGGCGAGCGTCTCAGCTGCTGCGAGTCGCTGCATGATCGGGTCGATGTCGTTCCAGGGGCGGGACCACTCGAGGTGCTGCGCCACCTGCCACGCGCTTCGGCCGGGGTGGGCGGTCACGGCCCGGTGCGCGGCGGCCAGGCGTCCCTCGTGGTGCGCGAGGAGGTCCGCCACTCGGAGGTCGAGGCCGGTGAACCGGTGCTCGTGGGCGGGGA
>SCTD01000335.1 GCA_004299215.1 Frankiales bacterium
GCCGGGCGTGACGGTCGAGGAGGCTGCGCGCTACACCGACCCCGCGCGACACGAGCTCGACATGGTGTTCCAGTTCGAGCACGTCGGAATCGACCACGGCGTGAGCAAGTGGGACGGCCTCCCGCTGCACCTGCCCGCGCTGAAGGCATCCCTGGCGCGCTGGCAGGACGGGCTGGCCGAGCGTGGCTGGAACAGCCTCTACTTCAGCAACCACGACCAGCCCCGCGTCGTCTCCCGCTTCGGGGACGACGGCACCCACCGCGAGCGGTCGGCGACGATGCTGGCCACGGTGCTGCACCTGCACCGCGGCACGCCGTACGTCTACCAGGGCGAGGAGCTCGGGATGACGAACGCGCCCTTCGCCGGCATCGAGGACTTCCGCGACGTCGAGTCGCTCAACCACTACGCCACCGCCGTCGCCGCCGGCCAGGACCCGGACGAGGTGCTCGCCGCGCTGCGGCGCACCGGCCGCGACAACGCGCGCACGCCGATGCAGTGGGACTCCTCGCCGCACGCCGGCTTCACGACCGGCACCCCCTGGCTCCCGGTCAACCCGAACCACGCCACCGTGAACGCCGCGGCCCAGCGGGAGGACCCGACGTCCGTGCTCGCCCACTACCGCCGCCTGATCCACCTGCGGCACACCGAGCCGGTCGTCGCGCACGGCGACTTCACGCTGCTGCTCCCCGACGACGGGCGCATCTGGGCCTTCACCCGGCGCCTGGACGACGTCGAGTGGCTGGTCCTGGGCAACGTCTCCGGCGACGTCGTGGACGTGCCCCTGCCGGGCTGGGCGGGCGCCCGGGTGCTGGTCAGCAACGTCGATGCGCCAGGTGATCTCGTGCTCCAGCCGTGGGAGGGGCGCATCTGCGTCCGCCCGTAGGCTCCACGGCGTGGACCGGGTCCTGCCGCTGCTGCGCGCCGCGACCGCCGACGACGCGGAGGCGATCGCGGCGGTCTACGCGCCGTACGTCCGCGACACGTCGATCTCCTTCGAGCTCGCGGCGCCGGGCGGCGACGAGGTCGTGCGCCGGATGCTGACCGAGCCACGCCTGCCGTGGCTCGTCGCGACGCGTGAGGGGCTGGTCACCGGATACGCCTACGCGTCCAGGCACCGCGCGCGCGCGGCCTACCGGTGGTCGGTCGAGGTGTCGGTCTACCTGACCCCGCACGAGCAGGGACGAGGCACCGCACGACGGCTGTACGAGGGGCTGTTCGCGGAGCTCGCCGCTCTCGGCTACGTCAGCGCGTACGCCGGCATCACCCAGCCCAACCCGGCCAGCACGCGGCTGCACGCGGGACTCGGGTTCACACCCGTCGGCGTCTTCCGCGACGTCGGCTTCAAGGACGGGTGGCACGACGTGGCGTGGTGGCAGCGCTCGCTGCGCCCGGCGCCCGAGCAGCCGCAGGAGCCGCGCGCCTGGGACGGGGTCTTCGGCAGTAGCCCGACGGGGTGACAAGAGCGCGCCCTCGGCGCGTCGATACCTGCACGGTGCGCCGGCGGGCGGACCGCG
>SCTD01000336.1 GCA_004299215.1 Frankiales bacterium
CGCGGAGGGCATGAGCAGCGCTCGCGTCGACCTGGGGAACGCGCTGCCCGCCGGGCGTCGTGCGCTGCAGGTCATGCTGCTTCAGGGCACACGCGTGGACGAGACGCGGATGTGCGCCACCGTGGGCAGCGACTGCCCCGACGAGGGGCTGCCGATCTGCCTGCCCGCGCCCGCTTCGTGCTCTCCGGTCGGGCTGCCGACGTCGACAAGCACCGGTGACCCGACGCTGCACCCGCGCTTCGTGGAGCCGTCGAGCGAGCGACGTTCGCTCCGCTGGGCCGTCGAGGGCTATCGCGAGGAGCCCGACCGCCTGCGCGCGGCCGCCATCGTCTTCTGACCCCCGCCACCTCCGTGATCAACGCCAGGCTTCCTCCGGTCTCCGCGCCGCAGGACGTGCGCAACCCCGGCGTTGATCATGGCGTGGCGGTGCCGGAAGGCGCGCCGCGAACCGGGTGACGACCACACCGGACAGTCACCGCGAGGCCGGCGGCACGTGTGCTCGCAGAAGTCCCCCGCATGATCCACGCCGTACTCCCGCACTTCTGAACGGTCGCAGATGTGCGCAACCCCGGCGTTGATCAGCGGCGGGCGCGCCTGCCGCGGCGCGCGCGCAGGTAGTCGCTGACGACGTACTCGCCGAGCCGCGCCGGGTCGGGCGCGAAGACGCGCCCGCCGTTGCGGGCGGCCAGGTGCTCGACGAAGTCCACCAGCCGCGGCTCGTCGTCGAGCATGAAGACGTTGATGGTGGCGCCGCGGCGGGTGATCCGCTCCACCTCGGCCATCGTGAGCTCCAGCGTCTCGGGCAGCGGCGGCCAGCAGAACTCCGCGTAGCCGTTGCGGCTCAGGTGCGCGGTCGGCTCCCCGTCGGTGACCACGAGCACCACCGGCTCGGCGTCCGGGTGCCTGGCCAGGTGCCGCCCCGCGAGCACCAGCGCGTGCTGCAGGTTGGTGCCCTGCACCCGCTGCGCCTCGAGTCCGGCGAGCTTCTCGGGGGTGAGCACCTGCGCGTAGTCGCTGAAGCCGATCACCTCGATCGCGTCCTGCGGGTACTTCGTGGTCACCAGCGAGTGCAGCGCCAGGGCCGTCGACTTCGCCGTGCCCCAGCTGCCGCGCAGCTCCATCGAGAACGACAGGTCGACCAGCAGCGCGACCGCGGCGCTCGTACGCCGCTCGGTCTCGACCACCTCGAAGTCGTCGACCTGCAGCCGGACCGGGGAACCACCACCGCGGAGCACCGCGTTGCGCACGGTCCGCACCACGTCGATGGGCTGCTCGTCGCCGAACTGCCAGGCCCGCGAGCCGCCGGTGACGTCGCCCGCCGCGCCCGCGTCCTGCACGTCGTGCCCGCCGCGCCCGCCGGCCTCCAGCTGCGAGAAGACCTTGCGCAGGGCGGTCGCGCCGACCCGGCGGACCGCGCGGGGGGAGAGCTCGAGCCGGCCGCGGGCGTCGCGGACGAGGTAGCCCTGCTCCATCAGCTCGCGCTCGATCCGGCGCAGCGCGGCGACGTCGTCGACGGCGCCCCGCCCGAGCGCGCGCTGCACCGCCGCCTCGTCGATGTCGTCGAGCGAGGCGCCGGGGTAGTCCTGGCCGAGGGCGGCCTCCAGGTCGTCGAGGTCGGCCAGCTCCTCCAGCGCCGTGGTGGCGTCGCCCATGCCGAGGCCCTGCTCGCCACGCATCCGCTCGGACCCGCCCCAGGGCAGGTCCGGGCGCGCGTTGCGCAGGCTGTCGCCGAGCTGGGCCAGCTGCGCCTGCAGGTCCAGGTCCATGGCGCCCTGCATCAGCTCGCCGAGCTCCTGCCGCTGCTGGGGGGTGAGCGAGTCCATCAGCCGCTGCTGCGCGGCGGCCCGCCGTGCCAGGTCGTCGACCAGCTCCTCGAGGGTCGACGGGTTCGACGGGAAGAAGTCCCCGTGCCTGCTCATGAACTCGTCGAACTGCTGCTGGGTGTGCTCCCCGCGCGCGTCCGCCTCGAGCATCGCGTTGAGGTCGGCCAGCATGTCCTTGACCGCCTGCATCGCCTCGGGGGAGGCGTTCTCGAGGGCGGCCTTCATGCCCGTGAACTGGCTGTCCAGCACCTCGCGGCGCAGCAGGTCGTCGATCTGCTCGTAGGCGGCGCGCGCCTCGTCGCTGCGCCAGTCGTACGGCTTCAGCGCCTGCACGGCGCGGGCCGTGTCCGTCGGCAGCGCGTCGAGCTCCATCTCGCGCATCCGGGCCGCGTCCGACGGGTCGGGGAACAGCTCCCGCCGCTCGGCCTCGAGCGCCTGCTCCAGCAGCTCCCGCACCTCCTGCAGCGTGCCGTCCAGCTGCCCGCGGCGGCGGGCCTCGCGCTGGCGCCGGGCGACCTGCCGGCGCAGGTCGTCCAGCCCGCGCAGGCCGTCGGCGCCCCGTCGCAGCAGGTCGCGCAGCGCCTGCCGCGCGCTCGCCCCGTCGAGCACCGCCTCGCCGATCTCGTCGAGCGCCGCCGCGACGTCGTACGGCGGCTCGAGCGGGTCGCGACCGCCGGCCCAGGAGCCGTAGCGGTAGGCCGAGCTCATGTCCGTCCGGCTCGCGCGTTCAGGTAGCGGCAGAGCCAGGTGACCAGGAACGCCACGGCGAGCACGACCAGCGTGATGCCGGTCGGCAGCCAGCTGCCGGAGATCAGCTTGGCCGGCACCAGCACGATCCCGATCACGAGCGCCGCCTGGACGAGCGTGGCGACCACGGCCTCGCCCTGCCCCTGCAGCGAGAAGTCGTAGAGGAAGGGCAGTCTCGACAGGCGGGCCTGCCGCTGCCGCTCGGCCCGGCGGTGCTCCTTGGAGAAGGGGGCAGGCTCGGTCATCGGCCGTAGACCGTCCGGCCGGCGACCTCGTCCTTGGCCAGCCGGCGGTTGAGGTGCAGGCCCTCCAGGGCGAGCTCCAGCGCGGCGGCGGCCAGGCCGGGCGACTCCTCCTCGATGCCGAGCCGGGAGAGCAGCGCCGACAGCCCCGGCACCGGGCCGAGCGCGGCGAGCAGGTCGGCGGCCGGGACCAGGT
>SCTD01000337.1 GCA_004299215.1 Frankiales bacterium
GACGACCTCGGACGGGTGGTCGATGTGCTTCCAGGACAGCTCGGAGACGTGCACGAGACCGTCGACCCCACCGAGGTCGACGAAGGCGCCGAAGTTGACGATCGAGGAGACGACACCCGACCGGACCTGGCCCTTCTGGAGCGTGGCCAGGAAGGTGCTGCGCACCTCGGACTGGGTCTGCTCGAGCCACTGACGGCGGGACAGGACCACGTTGTTGCGGTTCTTGTCCAGCTCGATGATCTTGGCCTCGAGCTCCTTGCCGACGTAGGGCTGCAGGTCGCGCACGCGCCGCATCTCGACCAGCGAGGCGGGCAGGAAGCCGCGCAGGCCGATGTCGAGGATCAGACCGCCCTTGACGACCTCGATCACCGTGCCGGTGACGATGCCGTCCTCCTCCTTGATCTTCTCGATCGTGCCCCAGGCGCGCTCGTACTGCGCACGCTTCTTGGACAGGATCAGGCGCCCCTCCTTGTCCTCCTTCTGGAGGACCAGGGCCTCGACCATGTCGCCGACCTTGACGACCTCGTTGGGGTCGACGTCGTGCTTGATGCTCAGCTCACGCGAGGGGATGACGCCCTCGGTCTTGTAGCCGATGTCGAGCAGGACCTCGTCGCGGTCGACCTTGACGATGGTGCCTTCGACGATGTCGCCGTCGTTGAAGTACTTGATGGTCTCGTCGATGGCGGCGAGGAAGTCCTCCATGGACCCGATGTCGTTGATGGCGACCTGGGGAGTGGAGGGGCTGTCGATGGTGGACGTCAAGGGAAGGGCTCCGGAGGGATAGGGGGATCGTGCGGCCCCCTACTGGGGCGCGCGGGAGGACGGTGCCTCAAGACACCGAGGATCCAGACTAGCCGCATGATGCAGATGCCGTCGAACGTCGCGCACCGCCCGGCCGGTCCGCTGGAGAGCGCCCGCGCCAACCGGACCTGGTGGGACGCCGAGGCCCGCCGCTACCAGGACGAGCACGGGGAGTTCCTCGGCGACGCCGACCTGCTGTGGTGCCCGGAAGGGCTGCGGGAGGCCGACGTCCGCCTGCTCGGCGACGTGACCGGCCGCGACGTGCTGGAGATCGGCTGTGGGGCGGCGCAGGGTGCCCGCTGGCTGGCGAGCCAGGGCGCCCGGGTGACGGCGTTCGACGTGTCGTACGGCCAGCTGGTCCAGAGCCGCCGGCTCGACGCCCGCAGCGGCGTCGCGGTCGACCGGCTGGTGCAGGCCGACGCGCAGCAGCTGCCCTTCCGGGAGGCGAGCTTCGATCTGGCCGTGAGCGCGTTCGGCGCGATCCCGTTCGTGGCGGACTCCGCCGGCACGATGCGGGAGATCGCCCGCGTCCTGCGCCCCGGGGGCCGGCTGGTCTTCAGCGTCACCCACCCGACGCGCTGGGCGTTCCCCGACGACCCGGGGCCGGCCGGCCTGACGGTGCGGCAGTCCTACTTCGACCGGACGCCGTACGTCGAGGTCGACGAGGGCGGGAGCGCGACCTACGTCGAGCACCACCGGACGCTCGGCGACCGGGTGCGGGAGCTCGTCGCGGCGGGCCTGGTCCTGGAGGACCTGGTCGAGCCGGAGTGGCCGCAGGGGCACGCCCGCGAGTGGGGGCAGTGGAGCCCGTTGCGCGGCGCGTTGATGCCCGGGACGGCCATCTTCCTGTGCAGACGGAGCAACTGAGGACAACGTCCGTCGATCCGTTGCGTGCGGCCAAGTCGGGACTTGCCCCGATCTGCACCTGGTCCGAAAGAGTCAACTTCCGCCGAGAGCACCGGAAGTGACCCCCCGGCTCCGTACCGTTCCTTTCACGTGCAACTTCCTGG
>SCTD01000338.1 GCA_004299215.1 Frankiales bacterium
CGCAGACCGAAGCCGGATCCTGCTTCCGGACCCCAAGGCCAGGCCCACGATGTGGGGGACGGCGTGGGCCACGAGCTCAGCTGGTCTCGTTGGGGTGCGGAAGTCGGCGTCGTCAAGGGCGCGACCGGGGAGGGCTCTGGGGACGGCCGGACGATGTTCTGCTTCGTGAGCGTCGTGCTCTGCAGTGCGTGTGCGCTGTCAGCCTGCTGACCGACGTCGGCCGGTGGGGTCGCCGAGGTGCCGGGCGAGGGGGTGACCAACGCGGCCACGATGGACAGCGGCACGGCGCCGGCGACAATCGAGGTATGGGCCACGTCTGTCAGAACGGGAGCGTGGGTGTTGCAGAACTGCGTCAGGGCCGTCCACCCACGCTGGAACAAGCTGCCGGTGGGGGCGTGCAGGGGGCCGTCCACTGCACGCGCACCGAGACGCAGGACGTCGGACAGCTCTGCCACTCGGTCCACCGCGGAACTGCACGCGCCGCAGGAGGCGAGGTGGCCGGCGAGCTGATGGCCGTGGCGAACCGGTTCGCCATCGGCCAGGGAAAGCAGAGCAAGGCCGAACGCGCCGCAGCCGAGCAGCTCGCCACCAGCGCGCTGGTACTCCCGGCGCAGCGCTCCGCGGGCCCGGAACAGCAGGGTCTGCACGGCCGACCGAGATATCCCCATGGCCGTGGCGATCTCGTCGTAGGAGAGCCCGAGCAGCTCCCGGTGGTGAAGCACGGTCCGGAACCGCGCGGGCAGCGCCTCCCAGGCCTGGTCCAGGTACGGATCAGAGCCGAAGGGGTCCGCGTCCTCCACTGCACTGTCCGGTGCATCGGGGACCGGCTGGGGCAGTCGGCGGCGGTGCTCATCCATGCACGCATTGCGGACGACGACGGACAGCCACGGTCGGACCCGCAGTTCCCTGTCGTCTCGCTGTGCGGCGGCGTATAGCTTGACCAGGCACTCCTGGACAACGTCCTGCGCGGTGTGGTGATCCCCGGCGAGCAGGCGCTCGGCCAGCTGCTGCATGTAGGGGGCATGCCGGGCGGCCAGTTCGCCGAAGGCGGCATCGTCCCCCCGCCGGCAGGCGGAAAGGAGGGCCTCGTCTGCCATGGCTGCCAAGCCCCCGGCGAGCGCCGGTGCACCACCGATGCTCATCAGCGCTCCCTCCCGCCCGTCGTCAACTCAGGATCAACTCGGTTCAACGCGGTGGCGCGCCGCTGGTGACGGGCCGGTCCGGTCAGATCTCGGTTGGCTCCGCCGCGCATGCAGGGCCGATTATCGATCAGATGCACGGCGCAGGGGGCGGCAGGAGGCACGCGGTCGGCGAGGGCGACGGGCTCGGCGAACCGGTCGGCGAGGGCGACGGGCTCGGTGAGGGGCTCGGCGAGGGGGAGGGGCTCGGTGAGGCCGACGGGCTCGACGAGGGGCAGGCGGGACCGATGATGCCAGGCACCAGACCGGGGGTGCAACTCACCGCAAGGTAGCCGGTGACGTCGGCGACCAGGTACGTGCCCGGGGCGTTCCGGCCGCCGACGTCCAGGGTCACCTTGCGGTCGCTGCTGATGAGCGCCACGACC
>SCTD01000339.1 GCA_004299215.1 Frankiales bacterium
CCGTGCGGTCGCGGCGGGCCCATCGCGCGCTGGTCGACCTGGTCGCCACGCGCCACCCGCTGCTCGCCGGCACGAAGGTGGTCGCCTCCGACGTCCCGGTCGCCTACTGCCTGCCCGGCCTGCGCCCGCGGGTCGTGCTGTCCCGCGGGGCGCTGGCGCTGCTGGGCGACGACGAGGTCCGGGCCGTGCTCGCCCACGAGGAGGCCCACGTGGACCAGCGGCACGACCTGGTCGTGCTGCCGTTCGTCGCCCTGCGTTCGACGTTCCCGTGGCTGGGCGTGGTGCGCACCGCCGTCGCCGAGGTCGCCCTCCTCGTGGAGGCGCTCGCCGACGACCGGGCGGTGCGCACCCACGACCGGGCGGTGCTGGCGCGCGCGCTCTACAAGGTCGGCACCTCCGGCGCGCCCGACGGTGGGCTGCCCGCGACCGGCACCGGCGTCCTGCTGCGCGCGCAGCGGCTGCTGGAGCCACCCGCTCGGCTCCCGCTCCGGGCCCGGCTGGCCGTGGTCGCCGCGACGGTGCTGGTCCTGCTGCCCGTGCCGTTGGGCCTGCTCCTCCCGATGCTCGTCTCGCGATGAGGATCACGGCCGGCCGCAGGGTTGACGCCTTGACGCCCGCGGTAAGGCTTCGATCATGGGAGAGCCGACCGTGCCCGACGCCCTGGACCCGCTGAGCCCGCAGGTGGTGTCGCGCCTGCAGACCCGTCTCGACGGTCCGCGGCGCGAGGTACGGCAGCAGACGAGGGACGCGCTGCGCGGGCTCGGCCTGGAGAAGGCCGACGGCCTGGACCGCGAGGCCTATCGCGATCAGGTGCTGGCGTGGCTGCGCGAGCTGGCCGGCTCCGGGGCCGGCGCCCGGTCCTTCCCGGCCGACCTGGGCGGCAGCGACGACCCGGAGGCGAGCATCGTCAGCTTCCAGACGCTCGCCCACGGGGACCTGTCGCTGCTGGTGAAGGTGGGCGTGCAGTTCGGGCTCTTCGGCGGCGCGGTGCACCGGCTGGGGACCGAGCGGCACCACCGGACCTACCTGCCCGGCGTCGCGTCGGTCGAGCTGCCCGGCTGCTTCGCCATGAGCGAGAGCGGCCACGGGTCCGACGTGCGCAGCATCCGCACCCAGGCGCGCTACGACGCAGCGGCGCAGCAGTTCGTGCTGCACACGCCGGACGACGACGCCCGCAAGGACTGGATCGGCAACGCCGCCCGGCACGGCCGGGTCGCGGCCGTCTTCGCCCAGCTCGACGTCGCCGGCGAGGCGCGCGGGGTGCACGCCTTCGTGGTGCCGCTGCGCGACGAGGACGGCAACCTGCTCGACGGCGTCGAGATCGAGGACTGCGGCGACAAGATGGGGCTGCAGGGCGTCGACAACGGACGGATCCGCTTCTCCGCCGTGCGTGTCCCCCGCGAGGCCCTGCTCGACCGCTACGGCACCGTCACCGACGACGGGTCGTACGAGTCCTCCATCACCTCCCCGGGCGCCCGCTTCTTCACGATGATCGGCGCGCTCGTCCAGGGCCGGATCTGCATCGGCGCTGCCGGGCTCGCGGTGGCGCGCAGCGGCCTGACCATCGCCGTGCGCTGGGGCGAGCGGCGACGGCAGTTCGGCACCGGGCTGGACATGGACACGCCGCTGATGGACTACCTCACCCACCAGCGCCGGCTGATCCCGCCGATCGCCGAGTCCTACGCCCTGCAGGCGGCTTTCGACCACCTCGTCAAGGAGTACGTCGAGGTGCTCGAGGCGCCGGGCGGCGAGAAGCAGCGTGAGGTCGAGGCGCTGGCCGCCGGGCTCAAGGCCGTCGCCACCTGGCACATGACCCGCACCCTGCAGGACGCCCGCGAGTGCTGCGGAGGCAAGGGCTACCTCTCCGAGAACCGCTTCGCGTCGCTGATGGCCGACTCCGACGTCTTCACGACGTTCGAGGGCGACAACACCGTGCTGCTCCAGCTGGTGGCCAAGACGCTGCTGTCCGACTACGCCTCGCAGTTCGAGGACCTGGACGCCGTCGGCATGGTCCGCCACCTCACGACGCGGTCGGTGACGCGCTTCTTCTCCGACGCCGGCCCGCTCGGCCGCTTCACCCGCGACGACCCGGAGCTGCGCGACGCCTCGTGGCAGGCCTCGATGCTGCGAGCCCGCGAGGAGCGGCTGGTCGACTCCCTCGCCCGGCGGCTGCGCCGGCTCGTCCAGGGCGAGGGGATGGACGCGCTGCGCGCGCTCTCGCACTGCCAGGACCACGCGCTGAAGGCCGCCGTCGCGCACGTCGAGCGGATCGCGCACGAGCGCTTCACCCTCTCGATCGCCGACGAGCAGGACCAGCCGACGCTCGAGGTGCTCTCCCGGCTGCGCGACCTCTACGCGCTCACCGTGCTGGAGCGCGACCGCGCCTGGTGGCTCGAGCACGGCTTCTTCGAGCGCGACACCGGCAAGGCCGTGCAGAAGGAGGTCAACGTCCTCTGCGGGCAGCTGCGCCCGGCCGCGCTCGGCCTGGTCGAGTCCTTCGCCATCCCCGACGAGCTGCTGCGCGCGCCCATCGCGGTGGCCCCTCAGGCGAGCGGAGCCGGCACCGACTAGCAGACTGTCGCGCGTGACGACCGACGAGAAGCTCCTGCGCGACGTCGAGCAGCGCGTGCTCTGGCTGGCCACCTCCATCGTGCAGGCGGCCAACAGCCGCCCGGACGACGGCAGCGGGCTGAAGGTCGGCGGCCACCAGGCCAGCAGCGCCTCGCTGGTCAGCGTGATGACGGCGCTGTGGTTCGGCGCGCTGACGCCGCACGACCGGGTGTCTGTCAAGCCGCACGCCTCACCGGTCCTGCACGCCCTCAACTACCTGCTGGGCACCCTGGACGCGTCGTACCTGCCGCGGCTGCGCGAGTACGGCGGCCTGCAGCCCTACCCCTCGCGCACGAAGGACCCTGACGCACCGGACTACTCGACCGGCAGCGTCGGGATCGGCGCGACGGCGCCCGTCTGGGGCGCGCTCGCCCGGCGCTACGTCGAGACGCACAGCGACCTGCGCCCGAGCGGTCGCCAGATCAGCCTGCTGGGCGACGCCGAGCTCGACGAGGGCGCGATCTGGGAATGCGTCGCGGACCCGGTGGTGCAGCGGCTCGGCGAGGTGCTCTGGGTCGTCGACCTCAACCGGCAGTCACTCGACCGGATCGTCCCCGACATCGCGATCGGCCGCTGGATGGGGATGTTCGCCGCGGCGGGCTGGCAGGTGCTCGAGGTCAAGTACGGCCGCCGCCTCACGGCGCTGTTCGACCGCCCGGACGGCGAGCAGCTCCGGGACCGCATCGACGGGATGGGCAACGAGGAGTACCAGTGGCTGCTGCGCTCGCCGGTCGACGCGGTGCGCGAGCGCCTGGTCGGCGACTCGGAGCAGCTGCGCGTCCTGCTGGCGGACCTGTCGGACGTCGAGGTCGCGGCGGTGCTGCGGGACCTCGGCGGGCACGACCTGGTCGCCCTCGCCGACACCTTCGCGGCCGTGGACGACACCCGCCCGACGGTGCTCTTCGCCTACACCGTCAAGGGGCGCGGTCTGCCGGTGGAGGGACACCCGGGCAACCACTCCGCGCTCCTGACGGCCGAGCAGTACACCGACTTCGCCGCAGCGGTCGGCATGTCCGTGGACGAGCCCTGGCAGG
>SCTD01000340.1 GCA_004299215.1 Frankiales bacterium
GGCGGTCGCCGGCTCGCTGACCGGCTGCCTCATCAACTCCGGGCAGACCTGCAGCGCCACGACCCGGCTGCTCGTCCCCCGCGACCGGCTGGCCGAGGTCGAGGCGCTGCTCGAGGTCTTCACGCAGTTCGCCCCGGTGGGTGACCCCCTGTCGCCCGACACCCAGCAGGGGCCGCTGGTGAGCAAGGTCCAGCAGGAGCGCGTCCGGTCGTACATCTCCGACGCCGTCGCGGCCGGCGCGCGGCTGGTGGCCGGCGGGCCCGAGCAGCCCGCGACCACGCCGCGCGGCTTCTTCGTGCAGCCGACCGTGCTGGTCGCCGAGGCCGGCTCGACGATCGAGCAGGAGGAGGTGTTCGGACCCGTGCTGACCGTCGTGCCGTACGACGGCGGTGACGCCGGGGCGCTGGCGATCGCCAACGGCACGGCGTACGGCCTCTCCGGCGCGGTGTGGGCCGCGGACCGGGAGCGGGCCATCGCGTTCGCGCGCCGGATGCGGACCGGCCAGGTCGCCGTCAACGGCGGGGTGTTCAACCCCACGGCGCCGTTCGGCGGCTTCGGGCAGAGCGGCTACGGCCGGGAGCTCGGCCCGCTCGGCATCGAGGAGTTCACGGCGATCACGTCCCTGCAGCTGTAGCCGGGTCGTACGAACGGCCAGCGCGCAGCGGCACCCGGCCCTGCTACACCCGTTGATCATCCGCAGCATCGCCGTCGTAGGCGCCACCGAGCGCCGCTGTGGCCGGGAATCCTGCGGATGATCAGCGGAGTCGGCGTGCGACGCTGCGGGCATGCCGATCCCGCGCACCGTCGCCGCGGCCTGCGGGATCGTCGCGCCGCTGGCCTTCGTCGGCGCGTGGCTGGTCGGCGGGCTGGTGACCGACGGCTACGACCCGCTGGCCGACGCGATCAGCCGGCTCGCCCGGGAAGGCGCCCCGACGCGGGCGCTGATGACCACGGGCTTCGTCGTCTTCGGGCTCCTGCTCCCGATGTGGGCCGTCCGGCTCGGCCGCGAGCTCGGCAGCAGCGCGGTCCGCAACGCCGCGGTCGTCGCCGGCCTCGCCACCCTCGGCGTCGCTCTGCTGCCGCTGACCCGTGAGGGCGGGCAGCCGCAGGACGTCGGCCACGCGGTGGCCGCAGGCATCGGCTACGCCGCGATGGCGCTCACCCCGCTGCTCGCCGTCGGACCGCTGCGCCGGATCGGCCAGGACCGCGCCGCGGGCACGTCCTTGGTCGTCGGGGCGCTCTCGGCACTTGCCCTGGTCGGCACCGTGCTGGTCGTCGACCGCGGCGGGGGCCTGCAGCGGCTGGGACTGACCGTTGTCGACCTGTGGCACGTCGCCGCAGCGACCTGGGTGCTGCGGCGCCGGCCCGCCGGGTCGACCCGGGCCCAGGACCCGGGCCTAGTGACCCGGGGCTAGGCAGACTGCGCGGATCCGCCCTTGCGGGCCGACAGCTTGACCACCCCGAGGTAGATCCCGAGCACGACCAGCACCGGGATCGACAGCAGGAAGCTGAACCAGGTGAAGGCCGCCAGCCACTCGGGCAGCCCGCCCCACGGGCCGTCGTTGTGCTGGCCGATCATGCCGGCCACGAACAGGCAGATGCCGCCGTAGGCGACGACGGCGAGCAGCGCGCGGTACGGGTGTGCCTTGATCATGCGATCCCCCCGGATCGGTCAGACGGACGCGTCCGGGTCAAGGCGCTGCGGGCAGGATGCGCCTCACCGCGCCGGGAGGCAAGCACCCGAGGGGTCAGCCCTCGGCGACGACGTCGACCGCGTCGGGGTCGGCGGGCTCGGGCGAGCGCTCGATCTCGACGACCTCGAACTCGTCGTCGACGACCGCCATCCCGGCGAAGCTCGACTCCGGCGTCTCCACCACGACCTCGCTGTGCGCTCCGCAGCCGTGGGTCAGCGCGACGACGCGGCCGTCGTCGGGGGCCATCCCGTTGGCGCACGCGCCGAAGAGCCGCCCCAGCGCGCCGGCCACCGGCACGAGGAAGCCGCAGCTGCCGCACGTCGCCGGAGCCTGCCTGGCCATCGGGGTGTTCGGCCCGGACGGCCCTTCGTACCACCGCTCGGCGGCGTCGGCGCGGCCTTCGAGCGACAGCACGCGCGGCCGTCCCAGGCCGAGCTCCCGGTGCAGCTCGAACGGGAGCCGCGGGGCGTCGACGTCGGCGTACGACGGGACCAGGCGAGGGTCGTCCTTGGAGGGCGGCAGCAGGTCACCGGGCGAGAGGTCGCCGGGCTGGACGCGCTCGGACCAGGGCACCCACGGCGGGGGGAGCAGCGCCCCGCTGCCGGGCAGCAGCACGACCTCGTCGACCGTGACGGTGTCGGCTCCGTCCGCGCGCACGACCGTCACCGCCCAGCGCCACCCGGTGTAGGCGCGCTCGGTGGTGGCGAAGGAGTGCGTGACGACGGTCGGCTCGTCGCCCTCGACCTCGGCACCGAGGTGCTCGCCGACGGCGGCGCCGGCGACCTCGATCGCGGCTGCGCGGGCCAGGTCGACGGCCGCGACGCAGGCAGGATCGGCGACCACGTCGGCAGCGGTGCTCGTGGGGCTGGACACGGCGGGAGGCTCCTCGATGACGGGGGCGGTGGAGGTCGGCGGCTCGGCAGCGGTCGTCGGGGCGACCTCGTCGCGCGGTCCGACGAGCACGCCGGATACCTTCTTCCCGACGTCCACGAGCCTGCGTCTCACACCTGGCACCCCTGCAGTCTCCCAGACGTCCCCGCCGGCGGGCCCGCCGCCGGACCACCGACAGACCCGGAGCCCCGATGACCCCCCGCCGCCGCCTGCTCGCGGCCGCTGCCGCGACCTCCGCGGCGGCGGCGCTGCTGACCGGGTGCGAGAAGCCCGCGCCGATCGTCACCGTCGTCAGCGGCGGCTCGAGCGTCTACACCGAGGCTGCGGCGTTCTGCTTCGACGAGGGCCAGACGCTCGAGAGCGGCGGCTGCGCCCAGCGCGCCACCGCGCTCACCGAGCTGCCGGTGCGACCGGGCGAGCGGATCGGCATCGACGTCGACGGCGAGCTCGCCGACCGCGGCTGGCAGCTGGTGATCTCCGACCCGGCCGACCCGCAGCGCACGCAGGCGTCGGACACGATCACCGACCACTACTTCCCCTTCACCGCGCCCGGCATCGCGCCCGGCGGCCAGCTGCTGCTGACCGTCCGCACGGTGAACGCCGAGTCGGCGCCGACCGGCGAGTGGCAGTTCGCCCTGGTGGCGGACTCCTAGCAGTCGCTAGCCCTCGAGCTCGGTCGCGACGGCGCGCATGATCTGCGCGACCCGGCGACCGCTCTCCCGGTCGGGGTGCTTGCCGCGACGCAGCGACGGCTGGACCTTCGCCTCGAGCAGCTTGATGAGGTCCTCGACCATGCCCTGCAGCTCGTCCGCCGAGCGGCGCGCGCCGGCCATCGTGGGCGGCGCGTCCAGCACGGTGAGGGAGAGCGCCTGCTCGCCCCGCTTGCCCGCCGCGACGCCGAACTCCACGCGCGCGCCGGCCTTGAGCTCCTCGACGCCCACGGGCAGCGCGGACTTCGGCACGAAGACGTCGCCGCCGTCGTCACGGGACACGAAGCCGAAGCCCTTGTCCTTGTCGTAGAACTTCACCTTGCCGGTAGGCACGCCGACCTCGTCGCATCGCAGGGGTGGGACGTGTCCCAGGCTACGTGCCGGGCAAGCCGGTTCCGGCGCACCTAGGCTCTGGGCACGAGCTCGGGCACGGCGTACGAGGAGGTCGAGCGGTGCGGGTCGGTCCCTGGCGGCGCGCCGCCCTGACCACCGTGCTGACCGTCGGCTTCCTCGTCACCGGGCTGGTGCCGACCGGGGCCTCCCCCGTGGTCGAGCAGCTCCAGCCCGCCCCCGCGCGCACCCCCGGCCTGCTGCCGCCGCTCGAGCAGCCCTTCCTCGTGGCCGAGGGCGTCGTGCGACGCACCCTCGCCTTCGGCCCCGAGGGGCTGGAGCAGTCGCTGGACGTCTTCACCCCGGACGTCGAGCCGGTGCTCCCCCGCCCCACGGTGCTGCTGATCCACGGCGGCGGCTGGCGGATCGGCGACAGCACGGAGTGGGCGGACGAGGCGGTGGAGCTCGTGCAGACGCGGGGGTGGACCGCGGTGTCGCTCAACTACCGGCTGGCCCCCGGTGCCACCTGGCCGGCCCAGCTGCGCGACGCCGAGGCCGCCGTCGCGCTGCTGCGGCAGCGGTCGGCCGAGCTCGGCGTGGACGTCGACCGGATGGGCGCCATCGGCGACTCGGCCGGGGGTCACCTGGCCGCGCTGCTCGGCCAGCCCGCTCCCGGCCGGGAGCCGCTGCGCTCCGTCGTCACCTGGTCCGGCGTGAACGACCTCGCCGCCGTCACCGCGCAGCCCAGCAGCGGCGGGTGCGCGCCGGGCAGCGCCGGCTGCACCTACCGCGGGCTGGCCGCGAAGGTCGTCGACGACCTGATGGCCTGCACCCCGGTGCGCTGCCCCGACGAGTACTCGCTCGCCTCGCCCGCGGCCGCGGTGACGTCCGGCCACGCCGCGACCCTCGCGCTGTCCAGCGAGGGCGAGCAGATCGACCCGCGGCAGGCCTGGGTCATGGACGCCGCGCTGCACCGCAACCGGGTGCCGAGCCGCGTGCACGTGCTGCCCGGCGCGCTGCACGCCCGCGGCTACCAGGACCTCGCCTGGCCCCGCAGCCTGCACTTCCTCGCGGCGACGCTCACCCCGGAGACCGCGCCGGAGTACCCCCGACCGAGCGTGCAGGTCACCCTCGACCTCCCCTCCCGGGTCGAGACGCGAGTGGGAGCGCCGGTCCGGCTGAAGGGCGTCGTACGCCCGCGGCAGGCCGGCAGCAGCGTCAGCCTGCAGGTGCGCCGGCCCGACGGCAGCTGGCGGACGGCGCGGCTCGCTCCGCTCCGAAAGGGCCCCTACGACACCTACTTCGA
>SCTD01000341.1 GCA_004299215.1 Frankiales bacterium
TCCGCGACGTCGGCGTCCCGGTGCTCGTCGGCGCCGTCCTCGAGGGACCGGGCGACAAGATCAGCAACGCCGGCATCGTCTGGGACCCGGTCACCGGACCGGGGGAGCGGTACGTCAAGCGGCACCCGGTGCCCTTCGGCGAGTACATCCCGTACCGCTCGCTGGTCCGCAAGGTGACCGCCAAGGTCGACCTGGTGCCGCGCGACTTCGCCAGCGGGGAGACCGTCGGCGTCCTCGACGTCGGTCCGGTGCGGCTGGGTGACGTCATCTGCTTCGAGGTGGCGTACGACGACCTGGTGCGTGACGTCGTCACCGGAGGGGGCAGGCTGATCGTCGTGCAGACCAACAACGCCACCTTCGGCCGGAGCGGGGAGACCGAGCAGCAGCTGGCCATGGGCCGGCTGCGCGCGGTGGAGCACGGCCGTGCCGTCGTCGTCGCCGCGACCAGCGGCATCAGCGCCGTCATCGCGCCGGACGGCGAGATCGTCGACGACACCGCGGTCTTCACCCGCGAGGTCCTGGTGCGCGAGGTGCCCGTGCGCGACGGACGGACGCTGGCCACGCGGGTCGGCGCCGCGCCCGAGTACGTCCTGTCCGCCCTCGGCGCGGTCGGCCTGCTGCTCGCGGCTCGGAGGGTTGCGTGAGAGCCCCGCTCAACCGCGTCCTGGTGGTGGTCCCGACCTACAACGAGAAGGACAACCTGCGGCCGATCGCCGCACGGCTGTTCGCCGCCGTGCCCACCGCGCACCTGCTCGTCGTCGACGACGGCAGCCCCGACGGCACCGGGCGGATCGCCGACGAGATGGCCGCCGCCGACGATCGGGTGCACGTCCTGCACCGGACCGAGAAGGCCGGGCTGGGAGCGGCCTACATCGCCGGCTTCGCCTGGGCGAAGGAGCAGGGGTACGACGTCGTCGTCGAGATGGACGCCGACGGGTCGCACAGCCCCGAGCAGCTGCCGCGGCTGCTCGCCGCCCTGGAGCACGCCGATCTGGTCCTCGGCAGCCGGTGGGTCGCGGGCGGCAAGGTCGTCAACTGGCCCAGGTCGCGCGAGATCCTCAGCCGCGGCGGAAACGCCTACGCCCGCACGATGCTCAGGCTGCCGCTGATGGACGCCACCGGCGGCTACCGCGCCTACCGCCGCGAGGTCCTCGACTCGCTGCCGCTGAACGAGGTCGCCTCGCAGGGCTACTGCTTCCAGGTCGACCTGGCCTGGCAGACCTGGAAGGCCGGCTGGGAGGTCGTCGAGGTGCCGATCACCTTCGTCGAGCGGGAGCACGGCGAGTCCAAGATGAGCCGCTCGATCGTGCTCGAGGCCCTCTGGCGGGTGACCTGGTGGGGCCTGCGCACCGGGCGCTCGCGCGGCGCCCGCCCCACGCACCCGGCGGCCTGACGTGCCGGCGCTGCTGGTCCTGCTGCTCCTGGTCGTCCCGCTCGTCGAGATCTACCTGCTGGTCCAGGTCGGTCAGGTCATCGGCGCGCTGCCCACGATCGCGCTGCTCGTCGCGATGTCCGTGCTCGGGGCGTGGCTGCTGCGGCGGGAGGGCGCCAGGACCTGGTCGGCCTTCCGCGCCGCGACGGCGTCGGGGCGCGTGCCCGCGCGCGAGGTGGCCGACGGCGCGCTGGTGATCCTGGGCGGTGCGCTGCTGCTCACGCCGGGCTTCGCCACCGACGTGGTCGGGCTGGCCCTCGTGCTGCCGGTGTCGCGGGCGCTGTTCCGCCGGCTGCTCACCGGCCTGGTCGCGCGGCGGCTGGGCGTGTCGGGGGTCGTCGGCGGGATGGCCGCCGGGCACCTGCGCACCCGCCGGAGCCGGCCGGGCGGCGAGGGCGTGGTCGAGGGCGTGGTCGAGGGCGAGGTCGTGGATCCGCCTCGCAACGCCGACGGGCCGCCTCCCGGAGGAGGCGGCCCGTCGTACGGCTGAGGATCGCTAGGCGCTCTTCTTGTCCTTCGCGCGCTCGCTGCGCAGCGCGGCCTTGACCTTGCCCTGGTGCTCGTGGAGGACGGCCAGCCGCTCGGCCAGCACCTCCTCGAGCTCGGCGGTGGAGCGGCGCTCGAGCAGCATGTCCCAGTGGGTGCGGGCCGGCTTGCCCTTCTTCTCCTCCGGCTGCGCCCCGTCGCGGAGCAGGGCGGGGGCACCGCACACGCGGCACTCCCAGGTCGACGGGATCTCGGCCTCGGCGGAGAACGGGACCTCCGTGGCGTGGCCGTTGGCGCAGTCGTACGCCGTGCGCTGGCGGGGAGCGAACTCGGTGTGCCGGTCGCTCTCGTAGCTCACGGCGCCGAGGCGGGTG
>SCTD01000342.1 GCA_004299215.1 Frankiales bacterium
CGTCCAGGAGGTCAGCGCCGACCTCGGCATCTCGGTGAACCCGCGATTCGGCCGCTGGAACCCCGAGACCGGCCAGGTCGAGCCGGAGGAGGGCGCCAACGGCGTGCTCGTGCCGGACGAGGGCGCGCCCACCGAGGAGCAGGAGCCCGGCGTCCTGCCGCCCGGCGGGGAGGCACCGCAGGAGGCTCCCGCCGAGCAGCCCGAGCCCTCACCGGCCGGCTAGTGCCCGGCCGGGTCGTCCTGGTCGTCGTCTCCCCGCGGCTGCCCCCGGGCCAGCTGTCCTGGCCGGCCTGGGAGGCCCTGCGCTCCGGCCCGGTGCTGACCGTCGACGGCGACGGCCCGCAGCTGCCCTACCTGCGCGACGCGGGGATCGACGTGTCGGTCGGCGCGACCGCTGACCAGCTGCACGCACGGGCCGCGGCGGGCGAGACGGTCGTGCTGCTCACCACCGGCGACGCGGACGCCGAGCTGGTGTCCGGGCTCGGCCGGCGGCTGGTCGTCGACGGCCTCGGCCTCGAGCAGGTGCGCGGCTCCTACGACCCGCCCGGCGCCCGGCTGCTCGACGTCGTGGCGGTCATGGACCGGCTGCGCTCGCCCGGCGGCTGCCCGTGGGACGCGAAGCAGACGCACGAGAGCCTCAAGCCCTACCTGCTGGAGGAGGCGTACGAGGCGTACGCCGCGCTCGAGGACGGCGACCTGGCCGACCTGCGCGAGGAGCTGGGTGACGTCCTCCTGCAGGTCGCGTTCCACGCCCGGCTCGCGCAGGAGGCGGCCGAGCCGTGGTCGATCGACGACGTCGCCGCGGGCCTCGTGGACAAGCTGGTCCGCCGGCACCCGCACGTCTTCGCCGGCGGCAGCGCCGACGACCTCGAGGGCACCTGGGACGCGCTGAAGGCCGCCGAGAAGGGCCGCACCTCGGTCACCGAGGGCGTGCCGCTCGGGCAGCCGGCGCTCTCCCTGGCGCACAAGCTGCAGAAGCGCGCGGCCAGGCTGGGCGCACCCGTCCCGGCGTACGACGGCGTCGGCGGGGAGCTGTGGTCCCTCGTCGCCCGCTGCCGCGAGGAGGGCCGCGATCCCGAGGTCGAGCTGCGCGCCGTGGCGCGCGCCTTCCGGGACAGCCTGGCCGCGGTCGAGTCCGCCGTACGCAGCGAGGGGCGCGAGCCCGCAGACCTGACGACGGCGGAGTGGGAGCAGCGATGGAGCTGATCGCGGCCGTGGTGCGGCTGCAGGTGCAGCGCTCCCGCCTCAAGCCGGGGCCCAAGGCCACCCGCGTCTACGACCCCGCGCCGCTCCTCGAGGTGGACGCCCTCGAGATCGGCCCGGCGGGCGTCGTCGGGCTGGTCGGGGACGAGCGGGTGCTCGACGTGCACCACGCCGACCACCCCGACACCCGCAACCGCGGCAGCAACGGGCTGTCGCTGCTTCCGCGGGCGCACTACGACCGGCTGCGCGCCCGCTTCGGCGACCACCTGGTCGACGGGGTGGCGGGGGAGAGCCTGCTGCTGGACACCGAGGGGCCGTGGGCGTCGCTGGACGGGCCGCTCGTCCTGGAGACCGCCGACGGGGGGCGGCTGACGCTCACCGACCCGGTCGTGGCGGCGCCGTGCGTGGAGTTCACCCGGTTCTGCCTCGGCCGCGAGCCCGGCCGGGTCGACGACGAGCTCACCGCCGCGCTCGAGGAGCTCGACGGCGGTGCACGCGGCTTCTACGTGACGGTGTCCGGCACCGGGCGGGTCGAGCGCGGCGCCCGCCTGCTCCGCCCCTGACCCGCGGCGGGCCTCCCGAGCGGCTGCTCGGCCCGGGGCTAGGCTCGGCGCGACCCCCGACCACCACTGCACAGCAGGAGAACCGTGCCCTCCATCGAGGCCGTCGGCGCCCGCGAGATCCTCGACTCGCGCGGCAACCCCACCGTCGAGGTCGAGGTGGCGCTCGACGACGGCACGCTGTCCCGAGCGGCCGTCCCGAGCGGGGCGAGCACCGGGGCGTACGAAGCGGTCGAGCTGCGCGACGGTGGCGACCGCTACGGCGGCAAGGGCGTGGCGCAGGCGGTCACCGCGGTCCTCGACACGATCGGCCCTGAGCTGCTCGGCTACGAGGCGACCGAGCAGCGGCTGGTCGACCAGGCGCTGCTCGACCTCGACGGCACGCCCGACAAGAGCCGGCTCGGCGCCAACGCGATCCTCGGCGTCAGCCTCGCGGTCGCCCGCGCCGCAGCGGACTCCAGCGGCCTGCCGCTGTTCCGCTACGTCGGCGGCCCGAACGCCCACCTGCTGCCGGTGCCGATGCTCAACATCCTCAACGGCGGAGCGCACGCCGACACCAACGTCGACATCCAGGAGTTCATGATCGCGCCGATCGGCGCGGCGAGCTTCTCGGAGGCGCTGCGCTGGGGGGCGGAGACCTACCACGCGCTCAAGGGCGTCCTGAAGGGCCGCGGCCTCGCGACCGGCGTCGGCGACGAGGGCGGCTACGCCCCCGACCTGCCGAGCAACCGTGACGCGCTCGACCTGATCCTCGAGGCCGTGCAGAAGGCCGGGTTCACGCCGGGCCGTGACATCGCGCTCGCGCTCGACGTGGCGGCGACGGAGTTCCACACGGAGGGCGAGGGCTACCGCTTCGAGGGCGGCACCAAGACCGCCGACGAGATGACCGCCTACTACGACGATCTCGTGGCGAGCTACCCGATGGTCTCCATCGAGGACCCGCTGGGCGAGAGCGACTGGGAGGGCTGGGAGCGGCTGACCGCGGTGCTCGGCGCCCGCGTGCAGCTCGTCGGCGACGACCTGTTCGTCACCAACCCGCAGCGGCTCGCCGACGGCATCCGCCGCCAGTGCGGGAACGCCCTGCTGGTGAAGGTGAACCAGATCGGCACGCTGTCGGAGACGCTCGACGCCGTCGACCTGGCCCACCGGAGCGGCTACCGCTCGATGATGAGCCACCGCTCCGGTGAGACCGAGGACACGACCATCGCCGACCTGGCTGTCGCGACCAACTGCGGTCAGATCAAGACGGGTGCGCCGGCCCGCTCGGAGCGCGTGGCGAAGTACAACCAGCTGCTGCGCATCGAGGAGGAGCTGGACGACGCCGCGCGCTACGCCGGTGCGGCCGCCTTCCCCCGCTTCGCAGGGCACAGTTGATGTGACGAGCCTGACGCCGTGAGCACGCCCCGCCGACCGGCCGCGGGCCGCCGACCCCCGCGGCCGGGGGCGCGCTCCACCGCCCGAGCGACCAGCCGCACGGCGACACCCGTCCGACCGGTCGCCGGCCGCCCCAAGCGGGCGCCGGGGATCCCGCGGCGGAGCCTGCTGACGCCGCGTGCGGCGGTGCTCACCCTGCTCTGCCTCGGCCTGCTGGCGAGCGCCGCGCTGCCCTTGCGCGAGTACATCGCGCAGCGGCAGGACATCGCCGCGCTCGAGCAGCAGCAGAGCGAGGCGCGCGAGCGGATCGCCGCGCTCGAGGCGGAGCGGGAGCGGCTGGAGGACCCGGCCTACGTCGCCGCGGAAGCCCGCCGCCGGCTGCACTTCGTGCTGCCGGGAGAGACGGCGTACGTCGTGCTCGCGCCGGAGGAGGTCGACGCGCCGGCGACACCGGCCAAGAGCAAGCAGGCGCCGTGGTACTCCCAGGTGTGGGGGAGCGTCGAGCAGGCCGACCGCCCCGCGCCCAGCCCCGCCCCGTGACCGCACCCGACCCGCGGGACGTCCGGGCCGTCGGCCTCCAGCTCGGCCGCGCGCCGCGGGCGATGACGGGCGTCGCCCACCGCTGCCCGTGCACGCTGCCCGACGTCGTCGAGACCAGGCCGCGGCTCGACGACGGCACGCCCTTCCCGACCCTCTACTACCTCACCTGCCCCCGACTGGCCTCGGCCATCGGCACTCTCGAGGCCGACGGGCTCATGAGGGAGCAGACCGCCCGGCTCGCCGAGGACCCCGAGCTCCGCGAGAGGTACGACGCGGCTGCCCGCGACTACGTCGCCCGCCGTGACGCGCTGGAGGTGCTCGAGAACGTCCCCGCCCAGGGCGGCATGCCGGTCAGGGTGAAGTGCCTGCACGTGCTCGTCGCGCACAGCCTCGCGGTCGGGCGCGGCGTGAACCCGTTCGGCGACGAGGCCCTCGACCTGCTGCCGGAGTGGTGGGCCAAGGGCCCCTGCGTGGACCCCGACGACCCGGATGCCCTGCCGGGCAAGAGGACCCGATCGTGAGGGTGGCCGCGATCGACTGCGGCACGAACTCGATCCGCCTGCTCGTCGCCGACGTCGACGGTGACCGCAAGACCGACGTCCACCGCGAGATGCGCGTCGTGCGCCTCGGGCAGGGCGTCGACCGGACGGGCGAGCTGGCACCCGAGGCGATCGACCGCACCCGCTTCGCGCTGGTCGACTACAGGTCGACCTGCCGTGACCTCGGCGTCGAGGCGACCCGGATGGTCGCCACCAGTGCGACTCGAGATGCCCGCAACGGCAGCGACTTCCGCGACATGGTGCAGCAGGTGCTCGGTCTGGCGCCGGACGTCGTCAGCGGCGACGAGGAGGCCGCGCTCTCCTTCGACGGAGCGACTCGCGGACTCGACCCGGCCGACGGGCCGTTCCTGGTCATGGACATCGGCGGCGGCTCCACCGAGCTGGTGCTCGGCACGACCTCGGTCGAGGCCGGCCGCTCGGTCGACGTCGGCTGCGTGCGGCTGACCGAGCGGCACCTGCGGGACGACCCACCGACGGCCGCGCAGGTGGCCGCGGCGGAGGCCGACATCGATGCGGCACTGGAGCTCGTCCGCGACAGCGTCCCCGTCGAGAAGGCCTGCACCGCAATCGGTCTCGCCGGATCGGTGACCACCGTGGCGGCGCTGGCCCTCGACCTCCCGGCGTACGACGCCGCACGCATCCACCTCTCCCGCATCGCTGCGGCGCAGGTGCGTGAGGTGACCGACGGGCTGCTGGCGATGTCCCGCGAGGAGCGCGCGGCGCTGCCCGTCATGCACCCCGGTCGCGTCGACGTGATCGGCGCCGGCGCGCTGGTGCTGGCCACGCTCGTCGACCGGCTCGCGCTCCCCGAGGTGCTGGTGAGCGAGGCCGACATCCTCGACGGGATCGCCTGGAGCATCCGCTGATCGAGCCCGGCACCGGCCACCCCCGCGACTGCGCCAGCCGCACCACGCCGGTGGCGCACTCCGCTGCGGACGTCGTCCGGCTGGCCGGCAGCGCCCCGACCCTGGCGCACCTGGACGGACGGTCCTCGGTCTGCCGGGCCTGCCCCCGGCTGGTCGAGTGGCGGGAGCAGGTCGCCGAGGTCAAGCGGGCGTCGTTCGCCGACGAGGACTACTGGGGCCGGCCGGTCACCGGCTGGGGGCCGCAGCGGGCTCGGATCGCGGTCGTCGGCCTCGCGCCCGCCGCCCACGGCGGCAACCGCACCGGCCGGATCTTCACCGGCGACCGCAGCGGCGACTGGCTGTTCGCCTCGCTGCACCGGGTCGGCCTGGCGACGTCGCCCACCTCGACCAGCGCCTACGACGAGCAGTCCCTCGTGGACCTGCGCATCACGCTGCCGGTCCGCTGCGCGCCGCCGGCGAACAAGCCCAGTCCGGCCGAGCGGGACGCCTGCGCGCCGTGGCTGGCCGCGGAGTGGCGATTCCTGCAGCCCACCGTCCGGGCGGTCGTCGTGCTGGGCGGCTACGGCTGGTCAGCGCTCTGGCCGACGCTGCGCGCAGCCGGGGAGGCGGTGCCGGCGCCGCTGCCGAAGTTCGCGCACGGCGCCGAGGTCGAGCTGCCGAGCGGGCTCGCGGTGCTCGGCTGCTTCCACGTCAGCCAGCAGAACAGCTTCACCGGCCGGCTCACCGAGCCGATGCTCGATGCCGTCTTCGTGCGGGCCAGGCAGCTCGCCGGAGTGGGCTGAACGGAGCAGCGTGGCGGCTGTCATCGGGTGGGAAGCCCGCCCACGGCAGTGACGTCGGCACTCCTAAAGGCCAGTTTGATAGCCCGAAAGGGTGAATCGATGACTATTTCTGAGTCTGATGAGGCTTACGTCCGATTCGTCCCCTAGCCAAGATCTAGCTGTTGGTCCTATCGTCCGCAGCACTAGACCGGATGGCTTAGTCCGGCGGCGGCCAGGTGGAGGAGGA
>SCTD01000343.1 GCA_004299215.1 Frankiales bacterium
TCCGCGACGTCGTGGGCCAGGCCGGTCTCGACAAGGTGTTCGAGGTGCTCCGCGCTCCCGCGGTGGAGGAGCCGACCAACTGGTCGCGCCGCTACAAGGCCAACCTGGAGAAGCTCGCCTCGGGCGACATCAACAAGGTCGGCGAGGTCGTCCGCGACCTCTGGCGCCGCGACAAGGAACGCGGCCTGAGCGCCGGCGAGAAGCGCATGCTCTCCAAGGCCCGCCAGATCCTGGTCAGCGAGCTCGCGCTCGCCGAGGGGACGAACGAGGACAAGGCCGAGGCCATCCTCGACGAGGTCCTCGCCTCCTAGCCGGAGGCCGGCCTCCATGGACGCGCTCACGGGCCCGGGAGCGGCGCCCCCCTCAGGGGATGCCGCCCCGGGCCCTCCGCGTCTGCCCGTCTCCCAGCGCACCCGCGCCCCGCGCACGCCGTACGCCGTGCTCGAGGCGCTGCGGCTGCTGGTGGTCGTGTTCTTCGCCGGCGCGGGCTACCAGGTGGGCACGTCGGTCGACCCGGACGGCCCGGTCCTCGGCGCGCTCAACGGCACCGCCGTCGGGCTCGTCATCGGCTCCGGTCTGGGCTACGTCCTCGGCGGCGTGCTCGGCCGGCGGACCGCCGCCACCGCCGAGACGGCCCGCACCCGGCTGCGCGACGTGTCCGCCGAGGAGCTCGTCGCCGGTGCGCTCGGCACCGTCGGCGGGGTCATGGTCGGCGCCGGCGTCGCCTGGCCGGTCTTCTTCATCCCGCAGGCCTACATCGCCTTCCCGCTGTTCGGCTTCGTCGTGCTGGTGCTCGGCTACTTCGGCTCCCAGCTCGCGATGAGCAAGCGTGAGGGGGTGCTCGCGCTGTTCGGCGAGAAGGCCGGCCTCGCCCCGCGTGCCCAGCCCGCGGCCGCCCTGCCGCGCGTCGTCGACACCTCGGTGGCGATCGACGGCCGGGTGCTCGACGTCGTCCGCGCCGGCTTCCTGCACGGCCGGATGCTGGTTCCGATGCCGGTGCTGGCCGAGCTGCAGGGGCTCGCCGACGCCCCCGACGACCTGCGCCGCTCGCGCGGCCGGCGCGGCCTCGAGGTGCTCGAGGTGCTCAAGCGCGAGGACGGCGTCGACGTCGAGGTGCTCGACCTCGACGTCCCGGGCGTCCACGAGGTCGACGCCAAGCTGGTCCGCATCTGCCTGGACCGCGACGCCGCCCTGCTCACCCTCGACACCAACCTCGCCAAGGCCGCCTCCCTCGCCGGGGTGCGGGTGCTCAACCTGCACGCGCTGTCGCTCGCGATGCGCCCGCCGGTGGCCGCCGGTGACGACGTCCCGGTGCTGCTGCTCAAGGCAGGCAAGGAGGCCGGGCAGGCCGTCGGCTACCTCGACGACGGCTCCATGGTGGTGGTCGAGGGCGGCCGCTCCCGGCTGGGTTCCGAGGTGCCGGTCCGGGTGACCAGCGTGCTCACCACGGCCAACGGCCGGCTGGTGTTCGGTCGGCCCGCCGACGACGACGGCAGCGGTCCGCCGCCGCGCTCGACCCGCACGCCGCGTGCCGCGCCGGGGCGCCCCTCGCCGTCGGCCATGCCCCCGCGCCGCACCTCGTGACCCGCCCGGTCGGGGTGCTCGTGCCCGCGGCCGGCCTCGGCACCCGGCTCGGCCCCGGGGCGCCCAAGGCGCTGCGCGAGCTCGCCGGGGAGCCGCTGCTCGTGCACGCCGTCCGCGGCCTGCGGGCCGCTCCTTCGGTCGGGCCGGTCGTGGTCGCGGCGCCGGCCGCCGACGTGACGCAGGTGCAGGCGCTGCTGGCGCCGTACGACGTGGTCGTCGTCGCCGGCGGCGCCGAGCGGACGGACTCGGTCCGGCTCGCCCTCGACGCGCTCGACCCGGCCGTGGCGCTGGTGCTGGTCCATGACGCGGCCCGCTGCCTGACACCGCCGGCGCTGGTGGAGGCGGTCGTGGCCTGCCTGCGCGAGGGCGCCGACGCGGTCGTGCCGGTGCTCCGCGTGGCGGACACCGTCAAGACGGTCGAGGGCACCACCGTCGTGGCCACCGCCGACCGGTCGGCGCTGCGGGCCGTGCAGACGCCGCAGGGCTTCCGTCGCGACGTGCTCGCCCGCGCCCACGCGGCCGCGGCGGGCTCGACCACCGACGACGCCGGGCTGGTCGAGGCCCTCGGCGTGCCGGTGACGACCGTGCCCGGTGACGAGGAGGCCTTCAAGGTGACCCGCCCGATCGACCTGCTGCTGGCCGAGGCCGTCCTGGCGGGCCGCCGATGAGGGTGGGCATCGGGACCGACGTGCACCCCTTCGAGCCGGGTCGTCCCTGCTGGGTCGCGGGCCTGCTCTGGGAGGGCGTCGACGGGCTGGCCGGTCACTCCGACGGCGACGTCGCGGCCCACGCCGCCTGCGACGCGCTGCTGTCGGCCGCCGGGCTCGGCGACCTCGGCAGCAACTACGGGACCAGCGAGCCGCGGTGGGAGGGGGCATCCGGGGCAGAGCTGCTGGCCGAGACGCGCCGCCGGGTGGAGGCGGCCGGGCTCACGATCGGCAACGTCGCGGTGCAGGTCGTCGGCAACGTCCCGCGGCTGGGCCCGCGGCGGGTCGAGGCGGAGGCCGCGCTGTCGGCCGTGCTCGGCGCCCCGGTGTCGGTGAGCGCCACGACCACCGACGGCCTCGGCCTCACCGGCCGCGGCGAGGGCCTCGCGGCGATCGCGACCGCCCTGCTTGTGCCTGCGTCCTGCTCAGCGGAGCCCCCTGCGCGCGAGGGAGCATGACGCAAGGGGCCCGCCGGTAGCCTCGGTCCCTGTGACCCTGCGCCTGCACGACACCGCGACCCGGGCGCTGCGACCGCTCGAGCCGCTGCAGCCGGGCCGGGTCGGCGTCTACACCTGCGGGCCGACCGTCCAGGCCCGCCCGCACGTCGGTCACCTGCGCAGCGCCATCGCGCTGGACGTGCTGCACCGCTGGCTGCTGGCCAGCGGCTACGAGGTCGTCTTCGTCCGCAACGTCACCGACGTCGACGACAAGATCATCCACGACGCCGCGCACGGCGACGAGCCGTGGTGGGCGCTCGCCACGCGCATGGAGCGCGCGTTCACGCAGGCGTACGACGCCGTGCAGTGCCTTCCGCCGACCGTCACCCCGCGCGTCACGGGGAGCATCCCGAGCATCACCGCGCTGATCGAGCGGATCATCGACCGCGGTCACGCCTACGCCTCGGGCGGCGACGTCTACCTCGCCGTCCGCACCGCGGAGGGCTACGGCGCGCTGTCCGGCCAGGACCCCGACGCGCTGCGGGCCTCGGAGAAGGCGGTCGCCCACGGGCACACCGGCGAGAAGCGCGACCCGCTCGACTTCGCGCTGTGGAAGGCCGCCAAGGAGGGCGAGCCGTCCTGGCCGTCACCGTGGGGGCCCGGCCGTCCCGGCTGGCACATCGAGTGCTCCGCGATGGCCGTGGACGTGCTGGGCGAGGAGTTCGACCTGCACGCCGGCGGGCTCGACCTGGTGTTCCCGCATCACGAGAACGAGGTGGCGCAGTCCCGCTGCGCCGGTCACCCGTTCGCACGGCACTGGCTGCACCACGGCCTGGTCACCGTCGCGGGCGGCGGCGGCGAGAAGATGAGCAAGAGCCTCGGCAACAGCACGACCGTCGAGGACGTCCTCCGCCAGGTCCGGCCCCAGGTGCTGCGCTACGCGCTCGGCGCCGGCCACTACCGCTCGCAGCTGGAGTGGTCGCCCGCGACGCTCGGCGACGCCGAGGCGGCGTACGGCCGGATCGAGACGTTCGTGCGCAACGCGACCGAGGCCACGCGGGGCGTGCAGCCCGGGGAGTCGCAGGCGTCCTGGGCGGACTTCGCCGCCGCGCTCGACGACGACCTGGGCGTGCCGCAGGCGCTCGCCGCCGTGCACACGGGCGTACGCGCAGGCAACGCGCTCCTCGACGCCGGAGACCTGCCACGCCTGGCCGCGACGCTCGCGGACGTACGGCGGATGCTCGCGGTGCTCGCCCTCGACCCGGTGGAGCAGTGGCCGGCGGGCGCCTCCGACCTGACCGCCGTCGTCGACGCCCTCGTCGCCATCGCCGTCGAGGCCCGGGCCGACGCCCGGGCCCGCAAGGACTGGGAGCGGGCCGATGCGGTCCGCGACCGGCTCAAGGCCTCGGGCATCGTGCTCGAGGACACCCCGACCGGGGTCCGCTGGAGGCTGTCTTGACCAGGAACGCGACGTGACGGGCAAGCAGCGGGGCGGTGGCGGCGTCGCCAAGGGCGGCCAGGGCGGCCGGGGCGCCAAGCCGGGGTCGCACCGCAAGGGCGCCTCGGTCGGCTCGGGGGGCAACAACAAGCGCCGGCTCGAGGGTCGCGGTCCCACGCCGCCCGCCGAGGCGCGTACCAAGCACCCGGCCGCCAAGCGCGCCGCGGCTGCGGCCAAGCGGGCGGCCTCCTCGGCCGACCGGGCCGGGCGCGGAGGGGCCAACCCGGCCAGCGCGACGCGACCGGTGGACCGGGGCGCCGGCCCCCGCGGCCCGCGCGGCAAGGCCGGAGCGGACGCGCCGGAGACCGTGGTCGG
>SCTD01000344.1 GCA_004299215.1 Frankiales bacterium
CTGCCCGGCAGCACGGTGATCTGTGCGTGCGGCATCCGTGTCGCCGCGTCGAGCATGTCGTGCATCGAGGTGAGGATGTCGTGCCGTCCGGCCAGCAGGGTGACCGGGCACTCCACGAAGGCCAGGTCCATCGGCGTGTGCTCGCCGGCCGCGGCGGCCAGGTCCATGTACCAGCGCCAGTCCTGCCGGACGAACTCCCGCAGCATGCGCACGAGGAGGTCGGGCTCGGCGCCAGGGAGCATGAAGCCGGAGTGGCTCAGCAGCCAGGCGGTGCGCTGGTCGAGGGGGATCCTCGGGGCCAGCCAGGTCAGCGCGGGGCCCGCGATGCGCGCGGCGCGCACCGTGCGGGTCGCCACGGTGCGCCGCAGGACGCGCGGGATCCGGAGCGGAGCCCCCATGGTCGAGAAGGTCCCGCCCGGTACTCCGGCCACCGCGAGCAGCCCGGCGACCCGGTCGGGGTGCCGCTGGGTCATCTCGAAGCCGACGTTGACCCCGATGGACCAGCACGCCACCAGCGCGCGGTCGATGCCGCGCGCGTCCATGAGCGCGACCAGGTCGTCGACGTGGTCCCCGACCCGGATCCGCCGCCGGTCGGCCGGCCGGTGCGAGCCGAAGGTGCCGCGGTAGTACCAGGTGACGGCGTCGTAACCGCTGTCCGGAGCCACGAGCGCCGGCCATGCCTGCGGGATCGTGCCCAGGCCGTTGCTGATGACCAGCGGCACCCCGTCGCCGTCGTTGGCCCAGCCGCGGAGCAGCGTCCCGTCACGGGAGGTGAAGTCGAAGGTCGTCGCCACGGTGCGGTCAGCCTAGGAGGTGGTCCGTCCTAGGCTGATCACGTGAGCAGCGACCGAGGACCGCACCGCAAGCCGCGCAGCACCGACGTCACCGAGGGCATGCACCGCGCTCCTGCCCGCGCGATGCTGCGTGCCGTCGGGATGACCGACGAGGACATGAGCAAGCCGCAGATCGGCGTCGCCTCGTCCTGGAACGAGATCACCCCCTGCAACCTGTCGCTCGACCGGCTCGCCAAGGCCGCCAAGGTGGGCGTCCGCCAGGCGAGCGGCTTCCCGATGGAGTTCGGCACGATCTCGGTGTCCGACGGCATCTCGATGGGCCACGAGGGCATGCGCGCCTCGCTCGTCTCGCGTGAGGTCATCGCCGACTCGGTGGAGACGGTGATGTTCGCCGAGCGGCTGGACGGCTCGGTCACCCTCGCCGGCTGCGACAAGTCGCTGCCCGGGATGCTCATGGCTGCGGCGCGGCTCGACCTCGCAAGCGTCTTCCTCTACGCCGGCTCGACGCTGCCCGGCAAGCTCAAGGGCCTCGACGGCGAGGACCGTGACCTCACCATCATCGACGTCTTCGAGGGCGTCGGCGCGTGCGCGCGCGGGCTCATCACGCAGGAGGAGCTCGACGCGATCGAGAAGGCCACCTGCCCCGGGGAGGGCGCGTGCGGCGGCATGTACACCGCCAACACGATGGCCAGCGCCGCCGAGGCGCTCGGCATGTCGCTTCCCGGCAGCGCCGCCCCGCCCGCGGTCGACAAGCGGCGCGACGCGTTCGCGATCGCGTCCGGCGAGGCGGTGGTCCGGCTCGTCGACGCCGGCATCACGGCGCGGCAGATCCTCACCAAGCAGGCGTTCGAGAACGCCATCACCGTCGTGATGGCGCTCGGTGGCTCGACCAACGCCGTGCTCCACCTGCTGGCGATCGCGAACGAGGCCCGGGTGGACCTGTCGTACGACGACTTCACCCGCATCGGCGACCGCGTCCCGCACCTGGCCGACGTGAAGCCGTTCGGGCGCTACGTCATGACCGACATCGACCGCATCGGCGGCGTGCCGGTCGTGATGAAGGCGCTGCTCGACGCCGGTCTGCTGCACGGCGATGCGCTGACGGTGACCGGGCGGACGATGGGCGAGAACCTCGAGGCGCTCGACATCCCGGCTCTCGACGGCGACGTCGTCCGCACCATGCAGAACCCGATCCACCGCACCGGCGGCATCACCATCCTGCGCGGGTCCCTGGCCCCGGACGGCGCCGTCGTGAAGAGCGCCGGCTTCGACGCCACCGTCTTCGAGGGCACGGCCCGCGTCTTCGACGGCGAGCAGGGCTGCATGGACGCCGTCGTCGACGGCACGCTGCAGCCCGGTGACGTCTGCGTCATCCGGTACGAAGGGCCGAGGGGCGGGCCCGGCATGCGCGAGATGCTGATGGTCACCGGCGCCATCAAGGGCGCGGGCCTCGGCAAGGACGTGCTGCTGCTCACCGACGGCCGCTTCTCCGGTGGCACGACCGGGCTGTGCGTCGGCCACGTCGCGCCGGAGGCCACCGACGGCGGGCCGATCGCGCTCGTGCAGGACGGCGACCCGATCCGGCTCGACCTGGAGGCGAGCACGCTCGACCTGCTGGTCGACGAGGCGGAGCTCGACCGGCGCCGGGCCGGCTGGAAGCCGCTGGAGCCGCGCTACACGACCGGTGTGCTCGGCAAGTACGCCAAGCTCGTGGGCTCCGCCGCCCAGGGCGCCGTCACCGGCTGACCGTCCCACATGCCGGAACGACCGTCCCACCTGCTTGACACGCCCCTCCCGCTGACGCAGGCTGGTCCCGTGCTGCACCTCACTCAGAGCATTCTCGTAGTTCCCTAGCGCGCCTGCCGCCCCGGCAGACGCGCTGACCCCTCCGTGCTCCGGCACGAGGGGTTCTTTCATGTTCGGGGCACCTGCCCGCACCGCTCGACCCTTGGAAGGCACCACACATGGACGGCCAGCCAGAGAGCCTCACCGGAGCCCAGTCGCTCGTGCGCTCGCTCGAGAGCGTCGGTGCCGAGGTCGTCTTCGGCATCCCCGGCGGCGCGATCCTCCCGGCGTACGACCCGCTCTTCGACAGCAAGACGGTCCGCCACATCCTCGTCCGCCACGAGCAGGGCGGCGGGCACGCCGCGGAGGGCTACGCGCAGGCCACCGGCAAGGTCGGCGTCTGCATGGCCACCAGCGGTCCGGGCGCCACGAACCTCGTGACGCCGATCGCCGACGCCTACATGGACAGCGTCCCGCTGGTCGCCATCACCGGGCAGGTCCCGAGCGGCTCGATCGGCACCGACGCCTTCCAGGAGGCGGACATCGTCGGCATCACCATGCCGATCACCAAGCACAACTTCCTGGTGCAGCACGTCGAGGACATCCCGCGCACCATCGCCGAGGCCTTCCACCTGGCGAGCACCGGCCGACCCGGGCCGGTCCTCGTCGACCTGCCCAAGGACATCCTGCAGGCGCGGGGAACGTTCAGCTGGCCGCCGCAGCTCGACCTGCCCGGCTACCACCCGACCACCAAGCCGCACGCCAAGCAGATCCGCGAGGCGGCCCGGATGATCGCCGCCGCCAAGCGGCCCGTGCTCTACGTCGGTGGCGGCGTGCTGAAGGCCCGTGCGGCCGCCGAGCTGCACGTGCTGGCGGAGCTCACCGGCATCCCGGTCGTCACGACCCTGATGGCCCGCGGCGCCTTCCCCGACAGCCACCCGCAGCACCTCGGGATGCCGGGCATGCACGGCACCGTCGCGGCCGTGACCGCCCTGCAGAAGAGCGACCTGCTCATCTGCCTGGGTGCGCGCTTCGACGACCGCGTCACCGGCAAGCTCGACACCTTCGCGCCCGGTGCCGCCGTCATCCACGCCGACATCGACCCGGCCGAGATCGGCAAGAACCGCGCCGCCGACGTCCCGATCGTGGGCGACTGCCGCGAGACGATCGCCGACCTCGTCGTCGCCATCGGCGACCTCTACGACGCCGGCACCCGCGCCGACATCACCGGGTGGTGGCGGTCGCTCGACGACTGGCGCGAGCGCTACCCGCTGGGCTACGCCGAGCCGACCGACGGCTCGCTGGCGCCGCAGCACGTCGTCACCCGGATCGGCCAGATCGCCGGCCCGGACGCGATCTACGTCAGCGGCGTCGGCCAGCACCAGATGTGGGCCAGCCAGTTCATCTCCTACGAGAACCCTTACACCTGGCTCAACTCCGGCGGTGCAGGGACGATGGGCTACGCCGTCCCCGCCGCGATGGGGGCCAAGGTCGGCCGACCGGACGCGACGGTCTGGGCGATCGACGGCGACGGCTGCTTCCAGATGACGAACCAGGAGCTCGTCACCTGCGCCATCGAGGGCATCCCGATCAAGGTGGCCATCATCAACAACGGCAACCTCGGCATGGTGCGCCAGTGGCAGACGCTCTTCTACGACAGCCGCTACTCCAACACCAAGCTGCAGAGCAAGCGCGTCCCGGACTTCGTGAAGCTCGCCGAGGCCATGGGCTGCGTGGGCCTGCGCTGTGACGCCAAGGGCGACGTCGACGCGACGATCGAGAAGGCCATGGCCATCGACGACGCCCCGGTGGTGGTCGACTTCGTGGTCGGCGAGGACGCCATGGTGTGGCCGATGGTGCCCGCCGGTACGAGCAACGACGAGATCCTCGCCGCGCGGGACACCCGCCCGGTGTGGGACGCCAATGATGTGTAACAGCCGTCTGAACCGAGGATTCTGACCCCCCATGGCACTCACCCGGCACACGCTCTCCGTCCTCGTCGAGGACAAGCCCGGCGTGCTCGCGCGCGTCGCGGCGCTGTTCAGCAGGCGCGGCTTCAACATCGAGTCGCTCGCGGTCGGCCCGACCGAGCACCCGACGGTCAGCCGCATGACCATCGTCGTGGCCGTCGAGGACCTCCCTCTCGAGCAGGTCACCAAGCAGCTGAACAAGCTGGTGAACGTGCTCAAGATCGTCGAGCTCGACCCGGACTCCAGCGTGCAGCGCGAGCTGATGCTGGTGAAGGTCAAGGCCGACCTCTCGAGCCGCAGCCACGTGCTGGAGACCGTCCAGCTGTTCCGCGCCAAGGTGGTCGACGTCGCCAGCGACGCCGTCACGATCGAGGCGACGGGGACCACGGACAAGCTCGCCGCGCTCATCCGCGTGCTCGAGCCCTTCGGCATCCGCGAGCTGGTGCAGTCCGGCATGGTCGCCGTCGGTCGCGGGTCGCGGTCGATGACCGGCGCCGAGCCGCGCCTCCGCAGCATCTCCTAGCAGTCCCTCTTCGCGCGGCCCGCCGCGACCAACCCCTGAGAAGGAGCCTCAACCGCATGGCCGAGATCTACTACGACGACGACGCCGACCTCGGCCTCATCGCCTCCAAGAAGGTGGCTGTCCTGGGCTACGGCAGCCAGGGTCACGCCCACGCGCTCTCCCTGCGCGACTCCGGCGTCGACGTCCGCGTGGGCCTCCCCGCCGACAGCAGGAGCCGGGCCAAGGCGGAGCAGGAGGGCCTGCGGGTGGTCACGCCGGCAGAAGCCGCCGCCGAGGCCGACGTCATCATGATCCTCGCTCCCGACACCGTGCAGCGGAAGCTGTACGAAACGGACGTCGCGCCGAACCTCAAGGACGGCGACGCGCTGTTCTTCGGGCACGGGCTCAACATCCGCTTCGGCCTCATCACGCCGCCCGCCGGCGTCGACGTCGCCATGGTCGCGCCGAAGGGCCCCGGCCACCTCGTCCGTCGGCAGTTCGTCGACGGCCGCGGTGTGCCGTGCCTGGTCGCCGTGGAGCAGGACGCGACGGGCACCGCGCTCCAGCTCGCCCTGTCGTACGCCAAGGGCATCGGGGGCACCAAGGCCGGCGTGCTGCGCACGACGTTCAAGGAGGAGACCGAGACCGACCTGTTCGGCGAGCAGGCCGTTCTCTGCGGCGGTGCGTCCGCGCTGGTGCAGACCGGGTTCGAGGTGCTCATCGAGGCGGGCTACCAGCCCGAGGTCGCCTACTTCGAGTGCCTGCACGAGCTCAAGCTCATCGTCGACCTGATGTACGAGGGCGGCATCGGCAAGATGCGCTGGTCCATCTCGGACACCGCCGAGTTCGGTGACTACGTCACCGGCCCGCGCATCATCACGGCGGAGACCAAGAAGGCGATGCAGCAGGTGCTCGCCGAGATCCAGGACGGCACGTTCACCAAGCGCCTCATCGACGACGACGAGAACGGCGGCCCGGAGCTGGCCGCCTTCCGCAAGCAGGGCGCCGACCACCCGATCGAGATCGTCGGCGCCAAGCTGCGCCCGATGATGGCGTGGATCGACGACGCGGGCGAGTAGCCCTCTGACGTACGACGGCCGGTCGCCCCGCTGGGGTGACCGGCCGTCGGCGTTCCCGGCGCTAGCTCGCCGGGCCGAACCAGCCGGCGACGTCGGCGAGCACGGCCACCTGCCCAGCGGAGTTGCGCAGTCGCACGGAGCGGTTGCCGAGCTTGACGACGACCAGGTCGGCGGCCGTCTGGCTGCGACCCAGGTTGAGGTTGGACACCTCCGGGACGGAGGCGGCGGTCGCGGGGTAGACGCGGACGTCCGTGCTCGCGGTGGCGGCGACGCCCGTGACGTTCAGGACCGCGGCGGTGGCCAGGCTCGGCACCTGCGCGAGACCTCCCACCCGCAGCGTGACGGCCTCCCCGGGCCCGACCGTCGTCGGGGAGGTGCTGGTCGTGCCGAGCCGGATCCGCGTGTCGAGCAGGCGGGACGGCGTCACGGGGCGGAAGAGCGCGCCCGACAGGCTGCCGTCGTACCAGCCGGCGACGTCGGCCAGCAGGTGCACGGTGCCGGCCGAGCTGCGCAGCCGGACCTTGCCGTCGGCGCCGACCTTGACGATGACGACGTTCGGCACCGGCGGTCCCGGGCGCACGTTGAGGTTGCTGACGACCGGCGGCCCGGCGTCGCCGGCGGGCGTCGGGTAGACCCGCACGTCGGTCGAG
>SCTD01000345.1 GCA_004299215.1 Frankiales bacterium
CGCCTGGGTCGAGTTGTTCCAGCGGGTGACCGGCAGCCGCGGAGCGGTGCTCGTGGGGAACAGCCTGGGCGGGCGGATCTCGATGGAGTGCGGGCTGGCCCACCCGGGGTCGGTGCGCGCGATGGTGCTGCTCACCCCGTCACCGGCGTTCCGCCGGCTGCGGCAGTACGTCCCCATGGTGCGGCTGATCCCGCCGGACCTGGCCCGCCTTCCGATCCCGCTCAGCCACCGGCTGGTCGTCGAGGGCATCCGCGGCATGTTCAGCGACCCCGACCGGCTGCCCCGGGCGTGGTACGACTCGGCCGCCGACGAGGCCGTGCGGGTGCTCGCCGACCGGGCCCACCGGGTCGCCTTCTTCAGCGCCGCCCGGCAGATCTACCTCGAGGACGCGTACGGCAAGAACGGCTTCTGGCACCGGCTCCCCGGCCTGCTGCCGCCGGCGCTGTTCATCTGGGGGGACCGGGACCGGCTGGTCCCGTCGTCGTTCGCCCGGCACGTCGCCGACTCGCTGCCCTCAGCCGGGCAGGTCGTGCTGGAGGACTGCGGTCACGTCCCGCAGTTCGAGCACCCGGTGGAGACGATGGCGATGATCCGCGGGTTCCTCGAGCACCACTAGCCGGTCGGGCGCTGCAGGGCCCCGAGCTCCTCGGCGAACAGCCGGGCCGTCTGCACCGCCGAGGCGACCACCGAGGCGAAGCTCAGCAGGATGAGCCGGTCCTCGTCGGAGAACGCGTCGACGGTGGTCGAGTCGATCTGCAGCACCCCGATCACCCGACCCTCGGCGACCAGCGGCACGCCGTACCAGCTGCGGACGCCACCGGAGGTGTTGCTCCGCCGGCGCTTGGCCGACACGGCCGCGGAGATGGTGATGTCGGGCAGGTAGCGCGGCTCCCCCGTCGCGGCGATCCCGCCGCTGACGCCCTCGCCGACCCGCAGCGTGGCGGCGAGCGCCTCCGGCGTCGCCGGGGGGTCGGTCGCCGCCAGCCGCACCACGTCGCCGTCGACGAGCTGGATCGAGCCGCCGGTGAAGGAGACCAGCCTGCGCAGCGCTGCGAAGGTCGTCTCCATCACCGAGGTGAGGTCCACGCAGCCGGTGATGTCGCGGGCCGCCTCCAGCAGCAGGCGGTACTTCTGCGCGATGTCGCGCCCCTGCAGGTCGAGCTCGACGGCGGGTGCCGTGCGCGGGGCCGGCACGTCGGTCGCCGGCGCGTTGAGGATCGCGTGCACGGCGCCGTCGATCATCGGTCGCGCCAGCAGGAAGCCCTGGACCCGGTCGACCCCGAGGCGCCGGAGCTGGTGCAGCTGCTCCGCCGTCTCGACCCCCTCGGCGACGACGGTGAGCGCGAAGGCGCTGGCCATGGCGACCACGCCGCCGACGATCGCCGCCGAGCCTGCCTCGTCGGCCACCCCCGCGACGAAGGAGCTGTCCACCTTCACCACGTCGACCGGCAGCTGGGCGAGGTAGGTGAGCGAGGCGTGCCCGGTGCCGAAGTCGTCGATGGCCAGCCGCACGCCGATGTCGCGCAGCGCCCGCAGGGCCGGGACCAGCGTCCGGGTGTCCTCGACCAGCGCGGTCTCGGTCACCTCGAGGGTCAGCCGGGCGGCGTCCACGTCGTGCTGCGCCAGCAGCTCGACGACGCGGCCGGGGAAGGTCGAGTCGAGCAGCTGACGGGGAGAGACGTTGACCGCGAGCCCCGGCCGGCCGCTTCGGCCCTCCGGCCAGAGCGCCGCGTCCTGCAGAGCCCGGTCGAGCACCCAGTTGCCGATCTCGTCGATGAGGCTGCTCTGCTCGGCCACGGGCACGAACTCCGCCGGCGAGACCGCGCCGCGCTCCGGGTGCTCCCAGCGCAGCAGGGCCTCCAGCTCGGTGACGCGACCGGTCGCGAGGTCGACGATGGGCTGGTACGTCAACGTCAGCGCGCCGTCGGTCAGGGCCCGTCGCAGGTCCCGCTCGAGCTCGTGGGTGCGACGGGCGGCGTGGTGCAGGTCCGGCGTGAAGACGCGCGCCTTGCCGCCGCCGGCCGCCTTCGCGGCGTACATCGCGGCGTCGGCGTCGCGCAGCAGGGTCTCGGCCGTGCAGTCCGCCTCGGCCACAGCCACGCCGGCGCTCGCCGCGACCACCACCTCGGACCGGGCGTCCAGTTCCACCGGCGGGCGCAGCCCGGCCAGGACCCGCTCGGCGACGGCCAGCGCCTCGTTCTCGCTGTGGACGCCGTGGCTGAGCACGACGAACTCGTCCCCGCCGAGCCGCGCGACGACGTCCCCGGGACGGACGACGGTGCGCAGGCGGGCGGCGACCTCCTGCAGCAGCCGGTCTCCCGCGGCGTGTCCCAGCCCGTCATTGATGATCTTGAACCGGTCGAGGTCGAGGAAGACCACGCACAGCTGCCGGTCCCCCTGCAGCGCGCTGTCGAGGTGCGCCAGCAGCAGCGGTCGGTTCGCCAGACCGGTGAGCGCGTCGTGCTGGGCCAGGTGGGACAGCCGCTCCTCGGCGTTCTTGCGGTCGGTGACGTTCTCGACCTGGGCGACGATGCGCGGCGGTACGCCGGCCGACCCCCCCAGCCACGACGCGGCGACCAGCCCCCAGCGCTGCTCCCCGTCGGCGCGCACGAAGCGCACCTCCGCCCGGATGCCCGGGTGCGTGCCGGTGAGGCGGCGCAGGGCTGCCACCAGCTCGGCCCGGTCCTCCTCCGCCGCCCAGTCGCAGAGGTCGCTGCCGAGGACGGCCTCGATCGGTGTGCCGAGCAGTCCTGCGAGGGACGGGTTCGCCTGCAGCACCTGGAGCTCGGGGTCGAGCAGGGCCATCCCGATCGAGGCGTGCTCGAAGGCGGCCTCGAACTGGCTCTGCGCCTGGCGCAGTCGCGCGCCGCTGCGCCGCCACGCCTCGGACAGGGCCGCGGCCGGCAGCGTGATGAGGGCGAGCAGGAGCCACAGCTGCGCTCCGCCGGGCGCGGCCCCCGTGACGTCCGGCGTCGGCCACGTCGCGGACACCAGCCCGACGGGCACCCCGGTGGCGAGCACGCCCGGCAGGCCCCACCGCAGCGGGCCGAGCAGGACGACGAACAGGACGTAGAGCGAGCCGAGACCGGGCCGGCCGTCGACCGCCACCGCGTAGGCCGCGACCGCGAGGACGTCGAGCCCGGTGGTGATCATCCCCACCCGGCGCGCAGCGGCGGGCCCGAGGCGGGCGAGCGGGACCGCGCCCGCGACGCTGACGGCGGCCAGCAGCAGG
>SCTD01000346.1 GCA_004299215.1 Frankiales bacterium
GAGTAGGTCTGATCGCGCTGCACCAGATACGTGGTTCGGGCCTCTCGCTTCGCTCGCTTCACGGCCCTTCACCACGTACCTGGCTCCGCGCTCCTACGTCCGGCTGGGGCGCCTTCGCAACCAGACCGTTCCGACCAGCAGCAGCGCAGCCAGACCGGCCAGGCCTTCGGCGAGACCGGTCGCGGGGAGCTGGCCGGTCGCGGGGCGCGGCTGGGGGGTCACCCTCGTAGGAGGCCTGGCGACGCGCTGGGAGAAGGCGACGACGTGGACCCAGGAGCCGCGGTCCATGTACGGCATGGTCAGCGACGGGCCGATGACGCCGGTGAGGGACTCGATCGGGCGGCGCTCGTGGGGAGCGCGCCAGGTCGCGGGGTCGGCGCCGTACTCGCTCGTCAGCGCCGCGATCGAGCGGTCCAGGGCGGTGAGCATCGCGTCGGCGGCCGTCCCGCCGGCGAGGTAGTCGCGGCTCGGTCGCAGCGCCGAGCGGGACGGGGCGAGCACGCGCAGCACCAGGTTGTCGGCGGGTGAGGCGTCGTAGACGTGGCTGGCCACGGCGTCGCTCTGCAGGCGGACGTCCTCGGGGACGGAGGCGAGGACGACGTCGCGCAGGTCGTCCATGTAGCGCATCCAGAGGGTCTTCGCGGGACCGTCCGTGACGGTCTCGTCGGTGTAGTCGCCCTCGGACGTGCCGGCGCCCGGCCCGTAGGTCGTGCCGTCCCAGGCTCTCAGGAGGGCGATCGCGGCCCGCTGCTCGGCGGTGCGCCCGGTCAGCGACGTGAGCAGGCCCTTGAACTCCGGGACCCGCTGGTCCACGTTGCCCAGCCGGTACTCGACCTGCTGCAGCCGCTCGGGGGTCAGCCGCGACTCCGCCGCCAGCAGGTCGTGGATCACCTGCACGCGCTGGGCCTTGCCGCCGGAGCGGGACGAGGCGGGCTCGAGGTACTCGTCGATCCACCCGACCGCGGGCTTGCCGTTCCAGTTGGCGACGTAGCCGACGGCAGGGTCCACGACGTGCGGCATCTGCTCGAACGGCAGCACCCCGCGGGTGTCGTGCTCGCCGGTGCCGGGCGCCGGGAAGCGGCTGTCCCAGGAGGCCGAGCGGACCGGGAAGAGCCCGGGGTGCCAGTAGGCGATCCGGCCGTCCGCGTCGGCGTAGACGGTGTTCTCGTTCCACGTCACCATCCGCATGCCCTGCTCGAACTCCGCCAGGTCGTCGGCGCGGTTCCACTGCAGGATGCCGTTCACGGTCTCGAGCTCGCGGCGGTACATCGCGTACTGCACCGAGCGCGCCTTCGTGCCGTCCTCGCTGTAGGCGACGACCGGGCCGTGCACCGTGCGGCACACCTCGGCGTCCTGCGTGAGGACCGCCGGCCCGACCGGCACGCCCTGCTGCGCGGTCCGGTAGCGCACCGTCTCGGTGCGGCAGTCGGCCTTCTTCCAGCTGCCCTTGTGCAGGTACTCGAGCGTGCCGTCGGTCGCGCGCCGGGTCGTCTCGATGAAGCTGTCGATCGTCTTGCTGTTGCCGGTGGTCAGCCCCCACGCGACGCGCTTGCCGTAGCCGATGCCGACCGTCGGCAGCCCGGGCACCGTCGAGCCGCGCGCGTCGTAGCCGCCGCCGTGCACCTCCACCTCCCACAGCTGGGTCGGGTAGGAGTAGCCGAGCTGCGGACCGCTCACCAGCATCGCCGCGCCGGTCGAGGTGCGCTCGGGCGCGACCGCGAAGGCGTACGACCCGCCGTGCAGTCCGTTGCCCCACGCCACCAGGGTCTCGGCCACGCCGGCCAGCGAGGAGCGGACCAGCGGCGGAAGTCCCGCGCCTTCAGGCACTTCCGGCACCGGAAACGCGCCCGTACCCGGCCCGCTCGCCAGCTCCGGCGGCAGGGCGAGGGCGTACGCCGCGCTCGTGCGGAGCACCGCGTCGCGCTGCGCCGGCGGCACCACGGCGTTGTCGAAGCGGCCCTCGGACGGCGGGACGCTGACGGTGGCCTTCTCGTCCGACTGCCAGCGCAGGTCGGTGTAGGCGCCCAGCCCGGACAGCCCGCCGAGCGCCCGCAGCGTCTCCACCTCGCGGAACTCGTCGCCCCCCGCGGAGGCGACCGTGCGGGTGATGAGCACGCCGGCGGCGAGGGTGTCGGTCACCGTCCACGCCGCCGGCAGCGAGGAGAGCAGGACGTACTCCGCCGGCAGGTCCGACGGCGTGGTCCGCACGTGCTGGATCCACGCGTCCATCCCGGCGGCGTAGCCCTCGACGACCTCCTTGGAGGACTGCGGCAGGGCGGCGAACATCGCGTCGTAGTCGGCCTGCGAGTAGGTCAGCGTGCGCGCCTGCACGTCGGCCGGGACGCCGCTCGGCCCGACCAGCTCGGCGAAGGTGCCGCGACCGAGCCGGCGAACGGCGTCGGCGAGGAAGAGCCGCTGCTGCCCGGCCGCGTAGCCCGCGCCGAACCACGTGTCGTAGGCCGTGTCGCCGTAGACGACCGGCACGCCCTTGTCGTCGGAGTAGATGCGGACGCCGCCCTTCGGCTCCTGCGGCGTCTGCCCCGAGACGTCGGCGAAGCGGCCGTCCTTGTCGTCGCCGTCCCAGAACATCTCGCGCTGGTCGTCGACGTTCTCGCCGTAGGCCCCCGGGTCGCCGCTGGCCGTCCCGGCCGCCTGGCCCGTCACGGAGAAGAAGCCGCTGTTGCCCGGCGCCAGCGCCGAGCCGACGGTCATCGGCTGGGCCGGCGGGGCGTCCGCGGCCAGCGCCGGGGCGGCGGTCGTGGTGACCAGGCCGACGGCGAGGGCGAGGGCGAGAGGAACGCGAGGGTGCAGCACCCGTGCATCTTCGCCGACGGGCGGACTCCTCCTGCCCCGCCTACGCTTCGAGGGTGAAGACCGTGCCGGGCAGGACCGACCGCGTGGTCATCGTCGGGGCGGGGCTGGCCGGCCTGTCCGCGGCGCTGCGGCTGGCCGGCGCGGGCCGCGAGGTGACCGTCCTCGAGCGGGCCGAGGTGCCCGGCGGGCGCAACGGGCTGCTCGAGCGGGACGGCTACCGCTTCGACACCGGGCCGACGGTGCTGACGATGCCGGACCTCATCGCGGACGCCCTCGACTGCGTCGGCGAGCGGCTCGAGGACTGGCTCGAGCTGGAGCCCGTCGACCCGCTCTACCGCGCCTACTACCCGGACGGCTCCACCCTCGACGTGAAGGCGGACCCGGGTGCGATGGCCGAGGAGGTCTCGCGCGTGTGCGGGCCGGACGAGGCCGCCGGCTACCTGCGCTACGTCGACTTCGTCTCCCAGCTCTACCGCTTCGAGATGAAGGACTTCATCGACCGCAACATCGACTCGCCGCTCGACCTGGTCACCCCCAACCTCGCCCGCCTCGCGGCGATCGGCGGCTTCCGCCGGCTCGCACCGAAGGTCGCGCAGTACCTGAAAGACCCTCGTACCCAACGGGTCCTGTCGTTCCAGTCGATGTACGCAGGCCTGTCGCCGTACGACGCCCTCGCCATCTACGCGGTCATCGCCTACATGGACTCGGTCGCTGGGGTGTTCTTCCCGAAGGGCGGCATGCACGCCGTCCCCCGCGCCCTGGCCGGTGCCGCGGAGAAGCACGGCGTCGCCTTCCGCTACGGCACGACGGTGACCCGGGTGCTGGTCGAGCACGGCCGGGCGGTCGGGGTGGAGACCTCCGACGGCGAGCGCGTCCCGGCCGACGTCGTGGTGCTCAACCCCGACCTGCCGGTGGCCTACCGCGAGCTGCTCCCGCCCGGGTCCGCGCCGCGCCGGGTGCAGCGGCAGTCGTACTCGCCCTCCTGCTTCCTGCTGCTCGCCGGCTCGTCGCAGGCCTACTCGCAGATCGCGCACCACAACATCCACTTCGGCCGGTCGTGGAAGGGCGTCTTCACCGAGCTCATCGACCAGCAGACGCTGATGAGCGACCCGTCGATCCTGGTGACCAACCCCACGCACGGCGATCCGTCGCTGGCCCCGGACGGCAAGCAGATCTACTACGTGCTGCTGCCGACGCCGAACACCGCCGCCGGCATCGACTGGGACGTCGTCGGACCGCGCTACCGCGACGAGGCGGTCGCCCGGCTCGAGGCGCTCGGCTACGTCGGCTTCGGCGACGGCATCGAGGTCGAGGACGTCACGACACCCGCCGACTGGCAGCGGCGCGGCATGGAGCACGGCGCGCCGTTCGCCGCGGCGCACTCCTTCTTCCAGACCGGGCCGTTCCGGGCGGCGAACCTGGCCCCTCGCGTCGAGGGAGTGGTGTTCGCGGGGTCCGGCACGCAGCCCGGCGTGGGCGTGCCGATGGTGCTCATCTCCGGGCGCCTGGCCGCGGAGCGGATCCTCGGCAAGGACAGGGGCTACCGGTCGCGGGCGCTCCCCTAGGGTCTTCGAGGTGACCTCCCGCCGGCTGCTCGCGGTCGGCACCGTCGGCAGCGCGCTGGTCGCGCTCGGCGGCTGGGGTTCGGGGGCGCTCCCCCCGGGCTGGGACGGCGTCGGGCCGGGCACGCCGCTGGTGCTCGTCGGGGTCCTGCTGCTCGGCGCTGCCTGGTGGCGGCTGCGCTCGATCTCCCCGGGCGGTGTCCTGCTGTGGGCCGCTCCCCTGCTGCTCGCACCGCCGATGTTCAGCCGCGACGTCTACGCCTACGTCGGGCAGGCCGCGCTCGTGGTCGAGGGCGTCGACCCGTACGACAGCGGGCCGTCCGCGCTCGACGGGCCGCTGGCCGACGGCATCGACGAGGTCTGGCGGGACACCCCGTCGCCGTACGGCCCGCTCTGGTTGACGCTCGCCTCGCTGGTCGTGCGGGTCACCGGGGAGTCACTGCTGCCGGCGCTGGTCGGGATGCGGCTGCTGGCCGTGCTCGGGCTGGTGCTGGCGGGCTGGGCGCTGCGCCGGCTCGGGCGTGACCGGGCGCTGTGGCTGGGCGTGGCGAACCCGCTGGTGCTGCTGCACCTGGTCGCGGGCGCGCACAACGAGGCGCTGATGCTCGGGCTGATGCTGGCCGGGCTGGCCGTGGGGTCGCTGCCGCTCGCGGCGGTGCTCATCACGGCGGCCGCGCTGGTGAAGCTGCCGGCGCTGGCGGCGCTCGGCTTCGTGGTGATGGCCCGGCCGACGTGGGCGTCCCGGCTGCGCGGCGCTCTCGTCGCGGGCCTGGTCTGCGGGGTGACGGCGGTGCTGCTCAGCCTCGACCTGGGCTGGGGCTGGCTGGGCACGCTCGACACCGGGCGCGCCCGGCTGTCGCTCTTCTCCCCGATGACCGGGCTCGGCGTGCTGCTGCCAGGAGACGCCCTCGACGCCGTGCTGCTGGCCGGCCTGCTGCTGGCGGTCGGTGTCGTGGCGGCTCTGCTGTGGCGCACCCCCTCGCTCGGGCCGGTCCGCGCGGCCGGGCTCGCGCTGCTCGCCGTCTCGGTGCTGCTGCCGGTGGTGCAGCCCTGGTACGTCCTGTGGGGCGTCCTCCCGCTCGCCGCCGTCGCCGGACCGCGGCTCGCCGCGGGGCTCGGCGCCGGGTGCCTGGTGCTCGCGCTCATGGTCTGGCCGAGCGGCCGCAGCGTCGTACGCCCTCCCCTCTACGGGCTGCCGACGCTGCTCGCCGCCGCAGCGGCCGTGGTGGTCTGGCGGCGGGAGCCCGAGGCCGTGCCCGCCGAGCGCGCGCGCTGCACACAACGCTCCGACGACACGCCGTAGGCGAGGTCCTGTCGCCCGGTACGCGGCGTGTCGCAGGAGGGCCGTGTGCAGGCTCGTCAGCGACGCAGCGCCCGACGGACCTGGTCGACCACGACGTCAGGCGAGCCCACGACGTCCTCCCACGAGAAGCGAAGAACGCGCCAGCCGGCCAGCACCAGCTCGTTGGTCCGGCGGCGGTCGTTGCGATAGCTCGCGCGATCCGCGTGGAAGGCGAACCCGTCGACCTCGACGACGAGCCGCTCGTCCGGCCAGGCGAAGTCGACCCGGGC
>SCTD01000347.1 GCA_004299215.1 Frankiales bacterium
GCTCTTCCGATCTTCGCGCTGTCGAAGTACGACGCCCCGGGCAGGACGGTGACCGTCTCCTTGCCCGCGTTGATGAGGTCCGGGTCGACCCTGTCCTCGGTGGGGTACGGACCCACGCCGAGGATGCCGTTCTCGGACTGCAGCACCACGTGCACCCCGTCCGGGACGTGGTTCGGCACCAGGGTCGGCAGGCCGATGCCGAGGTTGACGTACTGCCCGTCCTCGAGCTCCTGCGCCACCCGCGCCGCGAGCTGGTCCCTCGTCAGCGCCATCAGGCCACCTTCTCCACGTCGGACTCCTCGACCCGCACGGTCCGCTTCTCGATCCGCTTCTCGACCTCGGCCTCGTGCACCACGCGCTGCACGAAGATCCCCGGGGTGTGCACGTCCATCGGGTCGATCTCGCCCGGCTCGAGCAGCTCCTCGACCTCGGCGATGGTGATCCGCCCGGCGGCGGCGCACAGCGGGTTGAAGTTCTGCGCGGACTTCTCGTAGACGAGGTTGCCGTGCCGGTCGCCGTAGCGCGCGTGCACGAGCGCGAAGTCGGTGCGGATCGCGCGCTCGAGGACGTAGGGGATCCCGTCGAACTCGCGCACCTCCTTGGCCTCGCTCGCCAGGGCCACCCCGCCGCTGCCGTCGTAGCGCAGCGGCAAGCCGCCGTCGGCGACCTGCGTCCCGACGCCGGCGGGGGTGAAGAACGCCGGGATGCCGGCACCGCCGGCCCGCAGCCGCTCGGCGAGCGTGCCCTGCGGCACCAGCTCGACCTCGAGCTCGCCGCCGAGGAACTGACGCTCGAACTCCTTGTTCTCCCCGACGTACGACCCCGTCGTCCGGCGGATCCGCTTGGCTGCCAGCAGCATCCCGAGACCCCACTGGTCGACGCCGCAGTTGTTGCTCACGGTCTCGAGGTCGGTGACACCCGAGTCCAGCAGCGCCACGATCAGCGCGGTCGGGATGCCGCACAGGCCGAAGCCGCCGACCGCCAGGGACGCCCCGCTGGGGATGTCCGCCACCGCCTCGGCTGCGCTGCCGACGACCTTGTCCACGTCGCTTCTCCTCTTCCTGCTCCGGGCTCGGACCCTAGCCTGGAGGGGTGAGAGCCCAGACGACGTGGCGGCCCCGGCTGCCGGTCGACGTGCGCCGGACGCTCTCTCCGCTGCGGCGCGGCGCCGGTGACCCGACCCACCGCGTGACCGACGACGGCGCGGTGTGGCGCACGACGCTGCTGCCGGCCGGCCCGGCCACGATGCGCCTGACCCAGCGCGGGCTGCACGAGGTCACCTGCGAGGCATGGGGCGCCGGCGCCGCAGAGGCCGTCGCCGGGGTCCCCGACCTGCTGGGCGGGCGCGACGACCTCACCGGCTTCGAGCCGCGTCACCCGCTGCTGGCCGAGGCGCACTCGCGCCACCCGGGGCTGCGCGTGCCACGGACCGGCCGGGTCGTCGAGGCGCTCGTGCCGGCGGTGCTCGAGCAGAAGGTCACCGGGAAGGAAGCGCGGGACGCCTTCCGCCGGCTCGTCCTGGCGCACGGCACGCCCGCGCCCGGACCCGCTCCCGCGGGCATGCGCGTCCCG
>SCTD01000348.1 GCA_004299215.1 Frankiales bacterium
GCCGAGTGGTGCGGCCCCTGCAAGATGGTGGCCCCCGTGCTCGAGGAGATCGCCGCCGAGAACAGCGACAAGCTCAGCGTCGTGAAGCTCAACATCGACGAGAACCCGGGCGCGGCGCGCGACTACCAGATCATGAGCATCCCGACGATGGCCGTCTTCCAGGGCGGCAAGATCGTCAAGCAGATCGTCGGCGCCAAGCCCAAGGCCGCGATCCTCAAGGACCTGGAGTCCTTCCTCTAGCTCCTCCCGGCGCGCTGCGTGTCTCGGTGTCGGCCGGCCGTCGCGCGGGCAGAACCCCGCCGGTACTGTCGCGAACCCCGCCCCCGTCCGGTGCCCGAGAGGTAGGCCTGTGCAGCAGTTCCGCCTCGGCGACTCCGGGCCCGCGGTCGCCGACGTACAGGCGCTCCTGCACGGACTCGGGTTCCTCCCGGCCGTGCCTGACGAGCCGGTCTTCGACGCCGCCACCGACCGGGCGCTGCGCGAGTTCCAGCAGCGCCGCGGGCTGTCCGTCGACGGCGTCGTCGGCGCCGAGACCTACCGCGCCCTGGCCGCGGCCCGCTGGAAGCTCGGCGACCGGCTGCTGTCGCTGGCCACCCGGCCGTACGTCGGCGACGACGTCGCCGCACTGCAGGAGCGGCTGCTGGAGCTCGGCTTCGACGCCGGCCGGGCGGACGGCGTGTTCGGCCCGCGTACCGAGAGAGCGCTGCGCGGGCTGCAGCGGGAGTACGGCCTGGTCGCCGACGGCACCTGCGGTCCCGCGACGCTGCGCGCCCTCCGGCAGCTCGGCCGCAAGGTGACCGGCGGCCGACCGCAGGTGCTGCGTGAGACCGAGGCGCTGCACCGCTCCGGGGTCTCGCTGCCGGGCAAGGTCGTGGTCCTCGACCCCGGGCACGGCGGCCCCGACCGCGGCGCGACCGGTCACGGCCTGGAAGAGGCGTCCGTCGTCGAGGACCTCGCCGCACGACTCGAGGGCAGGCTCACCGCCGTCGGCGTCCGCACGCTGCTCACCCGCGGCTCCGACAGCTGCCCGACCGATGCCGAGCGCGCGGCGTTCGCCAACGAGGCGGGTGCCGACCTGGTGCTCTCGCTGCACGTCGACCGCGCGCCGTCACCGCTCTGCTCCGGCGTCGCGACCTACCACTTCGGCGCCGGTCGCGGCACGACCTCCACCGTCGGGGAGGAGCTGGCGTCCTTGGTGCAGCGCGAGGTCGTGGCCCGCACCGACCTGCTCGACTGCCGCGTGCACGAGAAGACGTGGGAGATCCTGCGCCTGACGAGGATGCCGGCCGTGCGTCTGGAGCTCGGGCACATCACCCACCCCGGCGACGCCGCGCGGCTCGCCGACCCGGCCTTCCGCGACACCGTGGCGGAGGCCGCGCTGGTCGCGATCCAGCGGCTCTACCTCCCGGCTGACCTGGACCCGCCGACCGGCGTCATGCGGCTGCCGGACTTCTCGACGATCTAGCCGCACGCTTCCACGGCGGGCCGCTCAGACGGGTCGGAGCATCGGGTCGGGGCTCATCGAGCCGAGCAGCCGCTCGAGCGCGACCTCGACGTCCTCGCGCCACGACACCGCGGACTTCAGCTCGAGCCGCAGCCGCGGGTAGCGGTGGTGCGGCCGCACGGTCTTGAAGCCGACCGACCGCAGGTGACCGGCCGGCAGCACGCAGTGGGGCGCCTCCCACCGCTCGTCGCCGAACGCCTCGATCGCGCGGACGCCGCGGTGGGTGAGGTCCTTCGCGACGCTCTGCAGCAGCATCCGGCCGAGCCCGCCGCCGGCGAAGTCGGGGTGGACGTGCCCGGTCATGAGCAGCACCGCGTCCGCGCTCACCGGACT
>SCTD01000349.1 GCA_004299215.1 Frankiales bacterium
CGCCCCGGGGTGGCTCAGAAGACGAGCAGCGAGCGCACGTTCGACGAGCCCGGCGCGTTCTGCAGGTCCTGACCGGTCCGGACCACGAAGCCGAAGCGGCCGGTGCCCGTGAAGACCCGGTTGATCGCGTACGACCCGGCCGGGCGGGTGCTGTCGAAGCCCGGCTGGCCGGCGTTGGCGTTCGCCCGCGTCTGGGCCGTCAGCACCTGCCGGCCGTCCTCGGTGACGCGGTAGAGCGACACGATCAGGCCGTTCGGGCGGGCCGGGATGGCCGAGCCGCTGAAGCGGTAGGCGCGGACGCCGGTCCGGGCGACGTTCAGCGACAGCTGGGTCCGGACGTTCAGGACGCGGCTGGTGACCGCCTCGTCCGCCGTGCAGCCGACCTGCCGGGCGTAGAGCCGGGTGTTGGTCGGCGGGCGCACCGCGGCGAGGTCGACGGACCCGCCGGACCCGATCGTGCCGGTGCGGACGACCGCGTAGGTGCGGCTCGGCTGGCTGTAGGCGAGCACCTCGATCGCGGTGCCGGGAGCGCCGGTCACCCGCAGCGTCGAGCTGCCGGTCGCGATGATCGTGCCCGAGCCGAGGACCACCTGCGGGGTGGTGCAGGACGGGCTCGGGGTCGTCGTCGCCGTAGGCGTCGCGCTCGGCGTCGCGCTCGGGCTCGGCGACGGGGTGACGGCCGGCGCCACCGAGGCGATGGTCAGGTCCTCGACGGTGGCGCTGCCGAGCGCACCGAGCGACGTGGCAGCACCCGTGGTCAGGCTGACCCGGTAGAGCGCCGGGGCGCTGCTGCCGTCGACCGTGAAGACGGCGAACGCGGCGTTGCCGGCACCGGCGATGTCGATGCCGACCGTCGCGGTGTCGGAGACGGCGACGCCGAGCACGCCGATCGTCGACAGCGTGCCGGTGTTGGCCGGGTTCTGCTGCACCAGCGCGTCGCGCGCGGTGTCGACGTCGAACAGGGCGGTGGTGCCGCCGGCGCCGACGCCGTTCGTGCTGGTGCTGTTGATGTAGCCGGCCGCGGCGACGCGGGGGGTCGTGCCGGCACCCGGGTCGGTCGCGGAGTAGGCCAGCGGCGTGTCGACGAGCGTCTCGCCCGTCGTCGGGTTGATGCGCAGGTTCTGGCCGGTGTTGCTCACGACCCGGATCCGGTCGACGGTCGGGTTGACGTCCACCCCGAAGGCGGTGCCGCTCAGGGCGGTCGTGAGGACGCCGCCGCGCTGGGTCGCGACGCCCGTCGCGGGGTCGATCACGTAGAGACGGCTGGTGCTGCCGACGGCGTAGAGCTCGCCCGTGGCCGGGCGCATGTCGATGCCGACGAGGTCCTCACCGGCCTGCAGGCCGGTCACGGCGCGCGCCGCCGAGACGGTGCCCGGGGAGCTGACCGAGAAGGTGACGATCTCGTTCGCGGTGGTGAGGCCGTACGCCGTCCCGTCCTCGTCGTCGGTGAGCGTCACGGTGGTTGTGCGCGTCGTGAAGACCGTGCCGGCCGAGGCGTTGCTGAGGACCACCGTGAACGTCTCGGCCCCCTCGACGAAGCCGTCGTCCGCGGTCGGGACCGAGACCGTCCTGCTCGTCTCGCCGGCGGCGAAGCTCAGCGTGCCCG
>SCTD01000350.1 GCA_004299215.1 Frankiales bacterium
CTCCAGGAACGGGGTCTCCACGGTGCCACGCCCGCGCAACGGGCGAGCACGCGGCACCGCTTGCCAGGCGTGGACCGAGGTTGGAGGCTGTCGGCGTGACCGTCGCTCCCCCGGCCGCCACTGCGGTCGACGCGGAGCGCGACTCGCTCCGCCGGACGGCGCTGACCCTGCAGCGATCCCTGCTGCCGGCGCAGGTCCCCTCCACCGACGAGCTCGAGGTGGCGGCCCGCTACTCCGCCGGCGCCGGCGACTGCGAGGTCGGTGGGGACTGGTACGACGTGGTCGCGCTCGGCGCCGGCCGGCTGGGCATCGTCGTCGGCGACGTCATGGGCCGCGGGGTGACCGCAGCGGCGCTGATGGGCCAGCTGCGGACCGCCGTCCGCACCTGCGCCCGTCTGGACCTTCGCCCGGGCGAGGTCCTGGACGTGCTCGACGGGCTGCTCCGCGACCTGGACCAGGACGCGATCGCGACCTGTGTCTACGCCGCCTTCGACCCGCACACCCGGCAGCTCGTGCTCGCCAGCGCCGGGCACCTCCCGCCGCTGGTCCGCTCCCCCGACGGCGTCGTACGCGCGCTTCGGGTGGAGGTGTCGGCGCCGCTCGGCCTCGGGGACCCCTCCCGCGAGACGACGGTGCAGCTGCAGCCCGGAGCGATGCTCGTGCTCTACACCGACGGGCTGGTCGAGGTCCGCGGAAGCGACCTCGACGACGGGATCGCCGAGCTGTGCCGGGTCGTCGGCGAGGCTCCGTCGGGGTTGGAGGCTCTCGCCGACGAGGTCATGACGCGGATGTCCTCGTCAGGGTCGGACGACGACATCGCGCTGCTGCTCGCGCGGGTGCCGGCCGATGTCGACGCGCGCTCGCGGACCGCGCGGCTCGAGGTCCCGCGTGAGCGCGCGCTGATGTTCGACGTGCGCGGGCAGGCGCGGCTGGCGATGCGCTCGTGGCAGCTGCTCGACGAGGTCGTCGACACCGCGACGCTCATCGCCTCCGAGCTCGCGACCAACGCCCTGGTGCACGGCCGCGGCCGGATCGAGCTGCGGCTGCGACTCACGCGGGACCGGCTGGTGCTCGAGTCCGTCGACGAGGGGCAGCACATGCCCCGTCGCCGACGGGCGGGCGACGACGAGGAGGGGGGTCGCGGTCTGCACCTGGTCGCGACGCTCGCTGACCGCTGGGGCTTCCGCGCCATCGACGACGGCAAGGTGGTGTGGGCCGAGGTCGACCTGGCCTGACCGGCTAGACGCGGAACGACAGCGGCGTGGCTGTGCAGTCGCTGACGGGGACGCCGGTGCGCTTGTGCACCTTGCCGTCCATGGTCGTCAGCCAGATCACGTACTTCTGCTTGCTGGCCAGCGAGGGGATGACGTAGTAGCCGTCGCGCGGGAAGCGCGCGCTGCCCCAGCCCTGGTAGTAGGGCCAGGCGTTCCACTTGGTCTCTGTCCAGGCGAAGACGTTCTTGACCTTCACCGGCTGCCCGGCGGCGTTCACGATCCTGCCCTGGATGTTCCCGGCCGTGCCCTTGTGGGCGCAGGTCATCGGCAGTCGGATGGGCAGTCCCTGGGTGCCGACCGGGACGACGTGCTTGTTGGCGTAGCCGTACTTCGTGGTGTTCGACGGGTTGAAGCAGTAGTTGCCGTTGGCGTCCTTGCACGGGCTGCCGGCGTAGCCGCGGGAGTAGACCTCGACGTAGGCGCCGACGGCGTTGCTGGGCAGGCTGCCCACCTTCCACGCGCGCGTCGTGCGGTTGCCGTCCTGCATGACGCTGCCCTGCGGCGCTCCCTCGGGGCCGACGAAGTGGTTCAGGTAGAGCTGCGGCACGGAGTAGCCGCCGGTCTTCGCGCAGCCGTAGGAGGCGCTCTTGGGGTCGGTGTTGAGCGCCTTGCCGTTGCGGTCGACGACGTCCACGCCGATCGACACGTTGACGTCGCGGCCGTCCTGCCCGAAGACGGTGCCGCTGATGCTCTTGCCGGTGTTCGTGGCGCACGCCGCCTGCGCGGGGCTGCTGCCCGCCAGCGCCGGGGCGAGCCCCGCCACCAGCGCCACGGCCACACCGGCCAGTCCGACTCGTCCTGCTCGCACATCCGCTCCCTGCTCGACCCCGTCCTCTCATCCTCGGCACCGCGCATGTCCCACGTGAGCGCTCCGGCCGACTTTCGCCCGGGACCTTCGCCCCTGTCCGGCGGGCGGGCCACCCCGGATCCTGAAGGCAGTCGAAGGAGGTGGACGCCATGTCCGCTCTGCACCCCACCGGTCCCACGACCCACGCGTACGACGAGCTCGTCGAGGACGCGGTCCGCGCCCCGTCGCCCCGCAACACCCAGCCGTGGCGCTTCCGCGAGCTGTCCGACGCGGTGGAGCTGCACGCCGACCTGAGCCGCGAGCTGCCGGTCAACGACCCGGCGCACCGCGAGCTGCTCATCAGCTGCGGGACCGCCCTCGCCAACCTGTGCGCGTCGGCCGAGCACCACCACCTCGCGCCGCGGGTCGAGCTGTTCCCGGACGAGGACGACGGCTCGCACGTCGCCACGGTCCACCTCTCCCCCACTCCCGCCTACACCGATGCGCGCCTGTCGTACGGCATCCGGCTGCGCACCACGTGGCGTGACGCCTTCGCCGACCGCGCGGTGCCGGAGCGGGTCGTGACCGAGATGCTCGACGCGGCGCACGAGCCCGGGGTGTGGGCCGTCGTCGTGGACGACGACGACCTGCCCGAGGTGCTGGGGCTCATCACCAGCGGTGACCACTTCCAGTACGCCGACGACGGCTGGCGGCACGAGCTGGCCCGCTGGCTGCACCCGCGCACGACGGGTGACGGCCTGGTCGTGCCCCGCGTCGCGGGCGCCCTCAGCCGGTTCCTCGTGTCCCACCTGGACCTCGGCGAGCGGACCGCGCGCGACGACGTCGCCATGACCGAGTCCGCGCCGGTCGTCGTGGTGCTCGGCACGGAGACCGACGACGAGCAGGCCTGGGTCCACGCCGGCATGGCGCTGGAACGGCTGCTGCTCACCGGTGCCGTGCAGGGCGTCCAGGCGATGTTCTCCAACCAGCCCTGTCAGGTCCCCGTGCTCCGGCCGCTGCTCGCGTCGGTGCTGGGACACCCGCACCCGCAGGTGCTGCTGCGCCTGGGGTACCCGACGGAGGCACCCGCTCCCACGCCGCGCCGGTCGGTCGAGGACGTCCTGGACGCGTGAGCTACCAGGCAGCACCGCGCTGGATGCGCTTGTCCAGGGCGACGACCACCCAGGCAGCCACCGCGAGAAGGCCTACCCGCAGCCAGGTCTCGGGGCTCAGCGGCGCGGTGTGGAAGGCGGCGTTCATCACCGGCAGGTAGGTCAGCGCCGCCTGGGCGAGCACCTGCAGCGCGACGCCGCCGACCATCCACCGGTTGGCGAGCAGTCCGGTCCGGGCCCTGCCGCTGAGCGACCGGCAGCTGAACAGGTAGAGAAGCTCGATCGCCACGAAGAGGTTCACGGCTGCGGTGCGCGCCTCCGCGAGACCTGCCCCGTCACCCCTCTCCCACGTGAAGAGCCACCAGGTCGCACCGACGGTCAGCACCGACAGCAGCAGCACGCGGGCGAGCAGTGCCGAGGTGAGCAGCGGCCGGGCCGGGTCCCGGGGCGGTCGCTGCATGATCCCGGCCTCCTTCGGCTCGAAGGCGAGCGTGAGCCCGAGCAGCACGG
>SCTD01000351.1 GCA_004299215.1 Frankiales bacterium
CGGTGGTGCGGACCATGCTGCTCGACCGGAGGTACTCCACCCCCTGGGACTACACCGACGCCGAGCTCGAGCACGCCGGGCAGCGGCTCGACGCGCTGCGCATCGCGGCGGGCAGGCCGTACGGCCGGGAGTCCGCCGAGGCGGCCGTGCTCGAGGCGCTGGTCGACGACCTCGACGTCCCGCGGGCGCTGGACATCGCGATCGAGGACGGCGGTCAGGCCGCCCGCGACCTCACCGCGGTCCTGGCGCTGTAGCAGCGACCGCCTCCCGCGCCGTCGCGCGGAGGCTGGTCACGGTGACCAGCGCCAGGATCGCCACGATCACACCCAGCGAGGCCAGCGTCGGGATCTCCGGCACCCAGGCCCAGATGCCGTGCGCCCAGTGGAGCACCAGCTTGACGCCGATGAAGCCGAGGATGGCAGCGAGGCCGTAGCCGAGGTGCACCAGCCGCGAGAGCGCGCCCTGCAGGACGAAGTAGAGCGCCCGCAGGCCGAGCAGCGCGAAGGCGTTCGTGGCGAAGACCAGGAACGGGTCGCCGGTGATGCCGTAGACCGCCGGCACGGAGTCGACCGCGAAGACGATGTCGGTGGCGAAGACGGCCATCACGACGAGGGCGAACGGGGTGGCCATCCGGACGCCGTTCTCGCGGACGAACAGGCGCGGGCCCCGGTAGTCCGAGGTCACCGGCATCACCCGGCGCAGCAGCTGGACCGACCGCATCTCGTCGACGTCGACCGCGTGCGTCTGCCCTTGCCGCTGGTCGCGGAGGATCTTGACCGCGGTCGCCAGGAGGATGCCGCCGAAGAGCAGGAACGCGAACGACAGGTTCTTCAGCGCCGCGGCACCGAGCGCGATGAAGATGCCGCGCAGCACCAGCGCCCCCACGATCCCGTAGAGCAGCACCCGCTGCTGCAGCGCAGCCGGCACGGAGAACGCCGCCAGCAGCAGCATGAAGACGAACAGGTTGTCGACCGACAGCGACTTCTCGACGAGGTAGCCGGTGAGGTACTCGACGCCGGTCTGCGACCCGAACCGGGACCAGATGTAGGCGCCGAACGCCAGCGGCAGCGCGATGTAGAAGGCCGACCACCCGGCGGCCTCGCGCATCGAGACCTCGTGCGGCTTGCGCGTGATCAGGAAGTCCAGGACCAGCAGGGCCAGGACGACGCCGATCGTGGCGGTCCAGAGGCCGGGGGTGCCGACGGACTCCAGGGACGGGGCGGAAACGGGCACAGCTCTCCTCGGATGGACGGTCCGAGGTCTCCTTCACCCGCGAGCGGGTGACCGTCCGAAGCCGTCGTGGGACAGCCGTAGTGACCGGAGCGGCGCTTGGGAAGTACTCCCCTCTGCAACTACCGTAGCAGGAGCAGCGCCGTACGCTGGAGTCCGTGACCCGCACGTATGAAGTCCGCACCTACGGGTGCCAGATGAACGTGCACGACAGCGAGCGCATCTCCGGCCTGCTCGACGCCGCGGGCTACCTCCCGGCCCAGCCGGACACCACGCCGGACGTCGTCGTGTTCAACACCTGCGCGGTCCGGGAGAACGCCGACAACCGGCTCTACGGCAACCTGGGCCACCTCAAGCCGGTCAAGGACCGCACCCCGGGCATGCAGATCGCGGTCGGCGGCTGCCTCGCGCAGAAGGACCAGGGGCTCATCACCACCAGGGCGCCCTGGGTCGACGTCGTGTTCGGCACCCACAACGTCGGGTCGCTGCCGGTGCTGCTCGAGCGGGCGCGGATCGAGGAGCAGGCCCAGGTCGAGCTGCTCGAGAGCCTCGAGGTCTTCCCCAGCACGCTGCCCGCCCGGCGCGAGTCGACCCACAGCGCGTGGGTGTCGATCAGCGTCGGCTGCGACAACACCTGCACGTTCTGCATCGTGCCGAGCCTGCGCGGCAAGGAGGAGGACCGCCGCCCGGGTGACGTGCTGCGCGAGGTCGAGGTGCTCGCCGCCCAGGGAGTCCTCGAGGTCACCCTGCTCGGCCAGAACGTCAACAGCTACGGCCGCTCGTTCGGCGACCGGGACGCGTTCGGCAAGCTGCTGCGCGTGGTCGGTGCCGTCGACGGCATCGAGCGGGTCCGCTTCACCAGCCCGCACCCGCGCGACTTCACCGACGACGTCATCTCCGCCATGGCGGAGACCTCGGCCGTCTGCCCGAGCCTGCACATGCCGCTGCAGTCCGGTTCCGACGCGGTCCTCAGGGCGATGCGCCGCAGCTACCGCAGCGAGCGCTTCCTCGGCATCCTCGCCCGGGTCCGTGAGCAGATCCCGGACGCGGCCATCACCACCGACGTCATCGTCGGCTTCCCGGGCGAGACCGACGCGGACTTCGAGGACACGCTCCGCGTGGTCGAGGCCAGCCGGTTCGCCGGCGCGTTCACCTTCCAGTACTCCCAGCGCCCCGGGACACCCGCCGCGGACCTGCCCCCGCTCCCCAAGGAGGTCGTGCAGGAGCGGTACGAGCGGCTCGTCGAGCTGCAGGACCGGATCTCGTACGAGGGGATGCAGTCCCAGGTCGGCCGGACCGTCGAGGTCCTGGTCAGCACGGGGGAGGGGCGCAAGGACACCGGCGACCGCCTCACCGGCCGCGCGCGCGACAACCGGCTGGTGCACCTCGCGGGGGCGGCGGGCGTGCGCCCCGGCGACGTGGTCGAGACCGTCGTGACCCGGGCCGGACCCCACTACCTGGTCGCCGACGGCGCGCTGCTGTCCCACCGGCGGACCGCCGCGGGCGACGCGACGGAGGCGGGCCGGACGCCGAGCACGCCCGGCGTGAGCCTCGGGATGCCGTCGATCGGCGTCCCCGCGCCGCTGCCCGCTGCGCCCGCCTGCGGCTGACCCGACGCGCGACACCGGCTGGGGGTGTTCCCACGGGACGCCTGGACGTGATGGACTGCGCCAGATCGGTTCCCGAGGCCCGGAGGTCCGTCGCATGCCCATCCAGGACGACGCCGCTGCTGCGCGCCGGGCCGTGCAGGACCTGAAGGCGGCGATCGACACCCTGACGCGGCACTACTCCGACACGGTCGACGTCCGCCGGCTCAAGGCCGACGTCGCGCGCCTGGACGAGGACGTCGACCTGCTCTGCGGCACCGCCCAGCCGCGCAGCGCCGCCGAGCGCCCTCCCCTCGAGGTCATCCCGGACAACGAGTACGCCCACGACTTCTGGATGGACGCCGAGGACGAGGGCCTCGGCCAGTCCCACCGTCGCAACCCCTAGCCCACGCCGCACCGTCCCGACGAGAGGGGCTCCTCCCGCATGACCGCCACCGTGCCGGCCGGCCCGAACGCGCCCGGCCGCGCGACCATCGCCGCTCGGACGCTGCGGACGGACCGGTGGTGGCTGCAGCCCGTGACCACCGTGACGGTCCTCGTGCTGTTCATCGTCTACTCGACGTTCCGCGCCTTCGAGAACGCCCACTTCGAGGCAGGGGCCTACCTCTCGCCGTTCTACTCGCCGTGCATCGCGACCGGTTGCGAGGAGACCGCGTTCCCGGTGCTCATCCCGGGGCCGGCGTTCATCAGCCCGGCGCTCTACATCCTCGTCATCCCGCTGGGCTTCCGGCTCACCTGCTACTACTACCGGAAGGCCTACTACCGGTCGTTCTGGCTGTCGCCGCCGGCGTGCGCGGTCGCCGAGCCGCACAGCAGGTACACCGGCGAGACGCGCTTCCCGCTGCTGTTCCAGAACCTGCACCGGTACTTCTTCTACGTCGGGCTGCTGTACCCGGTGATCCTGCTGTACGACGCGGCGCACACCGTGTGGGCGCGTGACGACGGCGGGTACGTCGGGCTCGGGACAGTCATCCTGGTCGTCAACGCCCTCCTGCTGGCGATGTACTCGATGTCCTGCCACTCCTGCCGCCACCTGATCGGTGGCCGGCTGGTGCACTTCTCCAAGCACCCGATCCGCTACCGGCTCTGGACCTGGGTGAGCCGCGAGAACTCCCGGCACATGAAGTGGGCCTGGATCAGCCTGGTCGTCGTGGCCGCGGCCGACTTCTACGTCCGGCTGCTCTCGACCGGCGCCTTCGACGACCCGATCCTCTTCTGAGAACAGGAATCCCTGCTTCATGACCGACCTGGAACGGCACGCGTACGACGTCGTCGTGATCGGCGCCGGGGGGGCCGGGCTGCGCGCGGCCATCGAGGCGCACGAGCAGGGCGCCCGCACCGCCGTCGTGTGCAAGTCGCTGCTCGGCAAGGCGCACACGGTGATGGCCGAGGGCGGCATCGCCGCGGCGATGGGCAACGTCTACCCGGAGGACGGGTGGAAGGTGCACTTCCGCGACACCATGCGCGGTGGGAAGATGCTCAACCACTGGCGGATGGCCCAGCTGCACGCCCAGGAGGCACCGGACCGGGTCCGAGAGCTCGAGGACTGGGGCGCGCTGTTCGACCGCACGCCGGCGGGCCTGATCTCCCAGCGCGACTTCGGCGGGCACCGCTACGCCCGGCTCGCGCACGTCGGCGACCGCACCGGGCTGGAGCTGATCCGCACCCTGCAGCAGCGCACCGTCGCGCTCGGCATCGACGTCTACATGGAGTGCACGGTCACCAAGGTGATCAAGCAGCAGGACGGCAGCATCCAGGGCGCCTTCGGCTACCGGCGCGAGAACGGCCGCTTCGTGCTCTGGCAGGCGCCGTCGGTCGTGCTCGCCACCGGCGGCATCGGCAAGTCCTACAAGGTGACCTCGAACTCCTGGGAGTACACCGGCGACGGGCACTCGCTCGCGCTGCAGGCCGGGGCGACGCTCGTCAACATGGAGTTCGTCCAGTTCCACCCGACCGGCATGGTCTGGCCGCCGTCGGTGCGCGGCATCCTCGTCACCGAGTCGGTGCGCGGTGACGGCGGGATCCTCAAGAACAGCAACGGCTCCCGCTTCATGTTCGACTACATCCCGGACTACTTCCGCAAGGAGACGGCGGAGACCGAGGAGGAGGCGGACCGCTGGTACACCGACAAGAAGAACAACCGCCGGCCACCTGAGCTGCTGCCGCGCGACGAGGTCGCCCGTGCCATCAACAGCGAGGTCAAGGCCGGCCGCGGGTCACCCCACGGCGGCGTCTTCCTGGACATCGCCAGCCGGCACGACGCCGACTACATCCGCAAGCGGCTGCCGTCGATGTACCACCAGTTCAAGGAGCTGGCCGAGGTCGACATCACCAAGGAGCCGATGGAGGTCGGGCCGACCTGCCACTACGTGATGGGCGGCGTCGAGGTCGACCCGGAGACGGCCGCTGCCAAGGTGCCCGGGCTGTTCGCCGCCGGGGAGGTCGCCGGCGGCATGCACGGCAGCAACCGGCTGGGTGGCAACTCGCTGTCCGACCTGCTCGTCTTCGGCCGGCGGGCCGGCCTGGCCGCTGCCGAGCGGGCCAGGGCGACGACGGTCCCGAACGTCGCCGACGCCGTGCTCAAGGAGGCGGCCGGGGAGGCGCTGGCGCCGTTCGAGCGCGACGGCGGCGAGAACCCGTACACCCTGCACGCGGAGCTCCAGACCGCGATGAACGACCTGGTCGGCATCATCCGGGTGGCCGGTGAGATGACCGAGGCGCTCGAGCGGATCGAGGCGCTGAAGGTGCGCGCGAAGGCGCTCACGGTCGAGGGGCAGCGGCCGTACAACCCCGGCTGGCACCTCGCCCTGGACCTGCCGCACATGCTCCGCGTCTCGGAGTGCATCGCCAAGGCGGCGCTCGAGCGGGAGGAGAGCCGTGGCGGGCACACCCGCGACGACTTCCCCGGCCCGAGGGAGGAGTGGGGCGCGCTCAACGTCATCTGCTCCGCCGACGGCGAGGACGTCGCGCTCACCCGTCAGCCGCTGCCCGTCATGCCGCCCGACCTGGCCGAGATCTTCGAGGAGAGCTGATGGCGTACGAGGCGAGTCTTCGCGTGTGGCGCGGCGACGACGAGGGCGGCGGGCTCGAGGACTTCCTGGTCGAGGTCAACGAGGGCGAGGTCGTGCTCGACATCATCCACCGGCTGCAGGCGACGCAGGCGCCCGACCTGGCCGTGCGGTGGAACTGCAAGGCCGGCAAGTGCGGCTCGTGCAGCGCCGAGATCAACGGCCGGCCGCGGCTGATGTGCCTGACCCGGATGGGGACCTTCGACGAGGAGGAGGTCATCACGATCACGCCGCTGCGGGCCTTCCCGGTGATCCGCGACCTCGTCACCGACGTCTGGTTCAACTACGAGAAGGCCCAGTCGATCCCGCCCTTCACCCCGCGGGAGCGCGACGAGGACGGCAACCACCGGATGCAGCAGGTCGACGTGGAGCGCTCGCAGGAGTTCCGCAAGTGCATCGAGTGCTTCCTCTGCCAGGACACCTGCCACGTGGTGCGCGACCACGAGGAGAACAAGCCGTCCTTCGCCGGCCCGCGCTTCCTCATGCGCATCGCCGAGCTCGACATGCACCCGCTCGACACCCTCGACCGCCGGCGGGCGGCGCAGGACGACTTCGGGCTCGGGATGTGCAACATCACCAAGTGCTGCACCGAGGTCTGCCCCGAGGGCATCAAGATCACCGACAACGCGCTCATCCCGATGAAGGAGCGCGTCGTCGACCGCAAGTACGTCCCGAAGACCTGGCTCGGCCGCACCATCGGCCGCCGCAAGGACTGAGCCCGGTGTTCGGCGACGATCTTCGTCGGGTTGTGGCGCGCCACGCGGGCGGGCCCACAACAGGACGAAGATCGTCGCAGCGGTGAGTGCGGAGGTGGGCGTACGCGCTCAGCCGTCGAGGCGGAAGCCGACCTTCAGGGTGACCTGGAACGCAGCGATCTCGCCGTCCTCGACCCGGCCGCGGATCTCCGTGGCCTCGAACCACTCGACGTTGCGGACGGTGCGCGAGACGCGCGAGATCCCGTTGCGGATGGCCTGCTGCACGGACTCGCCGGACGAGCCGACGACCTCGGTGACGCGGTAGACGTGGTCGCTCACGGGACCTCCTGGTAGTTGGTGCCCGCAGGATGCCACCTGCCCGGCGCCTCGCAACGGGATGGTCACGATCCGGCGCCCGCACCGCCTACCGGAGCGCGTCGCCGGTCGCGACGGCGATAGGGTCCGCCCGTGATCTGCAGGTGACCGCTTCTCCGACCGTGCAGCCGCTCGTCGTGCTCGAGGGCGTCAACAAGCACTTCGGGTCGCTCCACGTCCTCAAGGACATCGACCTCACCGTCGCGCGCGGCGAGGTCGTGGTCGTGATCGGTCCGTCCGGCTCCGGCAAGTCGACCCTCTGCCGGACGATCAACCGGCTCGAGACCATCGACTCCGGGACCATCCTGATCGACGGCCAGCCGCTGCCGGAGGAGGGCAAGCAGCTCGCCCAGCTGCGCTCCAAGGTCGGCATGGTCTTCCAGTCCTTCAACCTGTTCGCGCACAAGACCGTGCTCGAGAACGTCACCCTCGGGCCGATCAAGGTGAAGGGCGTCAAGAAGGCAGCGGCCGAGAAGCGGGGCCGCGAGCTGCTCGAGCGGGTCGACATCGCCAGCCAGGCGGACAAGTACCCCGCTCAGCTGTCCGGCGGCCAGCAGCAGCGCGTCGCGATCGCCCGGGCCCTCGCGATGGACCCGATGGTGATGCTGTTCGACGAGCCCACCTCGGCTCTCGACCCCGAGATGATCAACGAGGTCCTCGACGTCATGACGTCGCTGGCCAAGAGCGGCATGACGATGGTCGTCGTGACGCACGAGATGGGCTTCGCCCGCCGGGCCGCCGACCGCGTGGTCTTCATGGACGACGGGCGCATCGTCGAGTCCAACACCCCCGAGGAGTTCTTCTCCCGTCCGCAGTCCGACCGGGCGAAGGACTTCCTCTCCAAGATCCTGTCCCACTGACCGTCACCCGGTTCGCCAACAGCAAAGGACACATCGTGCGATCTCTGCGCCTCTCCTCCGTCGCCCTCGCGGCGGCGCTCTCCCTCACCCTGGCCGCGTGCGGCTCCGACGACGACGGCGACGACGTCGCCACCCCGGACACCGAGGCCAGCTTCGAGGCCGGCACCCGGATGGCCGAGCTCGCCGAGGCGGGCAAGATCACGGTCGGGACGAAGTTCGACCAGCCGCTGTTCGGCCAGAAGGGGCTGTCGGGCGAGCCCGAGGGCTTCGACGTCGAGATCGCCAAGCTGATCGCTGCCAAGCTCGGCATCGCCGAGGGCGACATCGAGTTCGTCGAGGCCGTCTCCGCGAACCGCGAGCCGTTCCTGCAGCAGGGCCGGGTCGACATGGTCGTCGCGACGTACACGATGAACGACAAGCGCGACATGGTCGTCGACTTCGCCGGGCCGTACTTCCTCGCCGGCCAGGACATCCTGGTCGCCAAGGGCAACCCGAAGGGCATCACCAAGCCCGAGGACCTGAAGGGCAAGAAGACCTGCTCGGTGAGCGGCTCGACCCCGGCGGAGAACGTCCAGACGAAGTACGGCCTGACGACCGCCGAGCTGACGCTGTTCGACACCTACACCAAGTGCCGTGACGCGCTCGCCAACGGCCAGGTCGACGCGGTGACCACCGACAACGTCATCCTCGCCGGCTACGTCGACGCCGCACCCGACAAGTTCGAGCTGCTCGGCTCGCCGTTCACCGAGGAGCCCTACGGCATCGGCATCCCGGAGGGCCAGGAGGAGTTCTGCGACTGGATCAACGAGACGCTCGCCGAGGCCGCGGACGACGGCTCCTACGCCGCCGCGTTCGAGAAGACCGCGGGCACCGTCATCTCCGACACCCCGGAGCTGCCGGAGCCCAAGGGCTGCGACGCGTAGTCCTGCTCGACTGACCGAAGGGCCGACCGGTACGTGGACGCTGTCCTCGACAACCTCGACGTCTTCGTCGAGGGGTTCACGACCACGGTCTCGCTGACGCTGCTGGCGGCGGTGGGGGCGCTCGTCCTGGGCACCCTCATCGCCGCCATGCGCGTCTCGCCCGTCCCGCCGCTGCGGTGGGTCGGAGCGGCGTACGTCACGCTCGTCCGGAACACCCCGCTCACGGTCGTGTTCTTCCTCGTCGTCTTCGGGCTGCCCGAGGTCGACGTGATCCTCAGCTTCTACCGCTTCGCGGTCGTGGCGCTCTCGCTCTACACCGCGGCGTTCGTGGCGGAGGCGGTCAGGTCGGGCATCAACTCGGTGGCGGCCGGTCAGGCCGAGGCGTCGCGGAGCGTCGGCATGACGTTCGGCCAGACGCTGCGCCTGGTGGTGCTGCCGCAGGCGTTCACGAACATCATCCCGCCGCTCGCGAGCATCTTCATCGCGCTGCTGAAGAACACCTCCATCGCCTACGCCTTCGGCGTCTTCGAGGGCACGCAGGCGATGAACCAGCTCGTCAACGCCAACGGCGCCGACGTCATCGCCATCATCGCCGCCGCCGCGTTCATCTACCTCGCGCTGGCCCTGCTGGCGAGCGCGCTGTTCGGCCTGCTCGAGCGCACCGTGACGGCCAGCCGATGACGACCCCGGTGCTCTACGACGTCCAGGGCCCGAAGGCGCGCCGGCGGGTGCTGGTCTCGAGCCTGGTCGGAGCGCTGGTGCTGCTGGCGCTCGGCGCGCTGGTCCTGCAGCGGCTCGCCGACAACGAGCAGCTGGACTACGAGAAGTACGAGCCGTTCCTCACCGAGCCGCTGCTCTACGAGCGGCTCTTCGAGGCGCTGCAGAACACCCTGATCGCGGCGGTCTACGCGCTCGTGCTGGCCACCGTGCTCGGCATCGTGCTGGCCTTCGGGCGGCTGTCGCAGCGGTGGTTCATCCGGCTGCCGGCCGTCGCCGTCGTGGAGTTCTTCCGCGGGGTGCCGCTGCTGCTGCTCATCCTGTTCTTCTTCCTGGCCTTCCCGCTGGCCTTCGACGTCGAGCTGCCCGCCCTGTGGTCGCTGGTGCTGGGTCTGACGCTCTACAACGGCGCCGTGATCGCTGAGATCGTCCGCGCCGGGGTGCTCGCCATCCCCAAGGGCCAGACCGAGGCGGCCTCCGCGATCGGTCTCGGCCGCGGCCCGACGCTGCGCATCGTGCTGCTGCCGCAGGCGCTGCGCATCATGCTGCCGGCGCTGATCAGCCAGCTCGTGGTGCTGCTCAAGGACACCTCCCTCGGCTTCGTCATCGGCTACGCCGAGCTGCTGCGCACCGGCGGGCAGCTCGTGCAGGTGCTCGACAACCCGATCCAGCTCTACCTGGCGATCGCCCTCATCTACGTCGTCATCAACTACGGCCTGTCGCTCCTGGCCCGCTGGGTCGAGGGGCGCCAGCGACGCAAGACCGGCCCGGGGTCGGCCGCGCCGCTGAGCCAGCTGGCGACAGGCGTGGACCCGGGCGCATCCGCCGGGCTCGGCGGGCCGCGCTGACACCTCGGGTCATCGCCGTCGTCGGCCCGACCGCCGCCGGCAAGTCCGACCTCGGCATCGCGATCGCCCGCGCCGTCGGCGGCGAGGTCGTCAACGCCGACTCGATGCAGCTCTACCGCGGCATGGACATCGGGACGGCGAAGCTCCCGGTCGAGCAGCGCGGGGGAGTGCCGCACCACCTGCTCGACGTCTGGCCGGTGACCCGCACCGCGACGGCCGCGGACTACCAGCAGCTGTGCCGCGAGGTGGTCGACGAGCTGCTGGCGCGCGGTGTCACGCCCGTGCTGGTCGGCGGCTCCGGGCTCTACCTGCGCGCGGCCCTCGACGACCTGGCCTTCCCCGGCACCGACCCGGCGCTCCGGGCCGAGCTGGAGGCCGAGCTCGAGCGGGACGGCCCGCTCGCCCTGCACGCCCGCCTGGCGGCGCTCGACCCGGCAGCCGCCACGCGGATGGAGCCGAGCAACGGGCGCCGCGTCGTACGCGCCCTCGAGGTCGTCCTGCTGACCGGGTCCATGCCGGGGGAGCTGACGTCGTACGGCGAGCACTACCCGACGACCTACCTCGGCGTGGACCGGGCCGACCTGGCCGAGCGGATCGCCGTGCGGGTCGACCGGATGTGGGAGCAGGGCCTGGTCGACGAGGTGCGCCGGCTCGAGGGCGACGGGCTGCGCGACGGGGTGACGGCCTCCCGGGCGCTCGGCTACGCCCAGGTGCTCGGCCTGCTGGACGGCCGCTGGGACGAGGCTGCGGCGCGGGAGCTCACCGTCGTGGCGACCCGCCGGTTCGCCCGCCGGCAGCGGGCGTGGTTCCGGCGCGACCCCCGCGTGACCTGGCTCGACGGCGCCC
>SCTD01000352.1 GCA_004299215.1 Frankiales bacterium
CGAAGGGCCGGAACACCAGCCGCAGGATGGGGGCGAGCACGGCCTTGACGAGCCAGTAGCCCATGCGTCCTCCGTCCCCGTGCGCGCTTCCCTGTGGACTCGCACCCTACGGGCGCGAGGAAGCCGGCGGCAACGCACCGCCGGCATGCAGACGTCTTCGACGGCCGGTCGGCCCGCTCCTGCTGCTGTGACGTCTTCCTCACGGTCATGCGACCATGCGAGGACCCCCGCGCGAGCCCTTCCCAGCCCTCAGGAGCCGACGTGCCCACCCCTCCTTACACCGGCGGCGTCCTCCCCGGCGCCGAGCCCGTGGACCTGCCCGGCGGCCCCGTCGGCGCGCTGCTCTGCCACGGCTTCACCGGCACGACGCAGAGCATGCGGCCGTGGGCCGAGCACCTCGCAGCCGCCGGCCTGAGCGTCACGGCTCCCCGGCTGCCCGGTCACGGCACCCGCTGGCAGGACATGAACAAGACGCGGTGGGAGGACTGGTACGGCGAGCTCGAGCGGGCCTTCGACGACCTGCGCGCGCGCTGCGAGAGCGTCTTCCTGATGGGCCTGTCGATGGGCGGCACGCTCTCCCTGCGGCTGGCCGAGCTGCGCCCGTCCGAGGTCGCCGGGGTCGTCGTCGTCAACGCCTCGCTCGGCACCGACCGCAAGGACGCCAAGCTGGCGCCGGTGATGAGCAAGGTGATCCCGTCGTTCCCGGGGATCGGCAGCGACATCAAGAAGGACGGGATCGAGGAGCTGGCGTACGACCGGATCCCGCTCAGGGCCGTCGCGTCCCTGCAGAAGGCCTGGCCTGTGGTCTGCGCCGACCTGCACAAGATCACCTGCCCGGTGCTCGTCTTCCGGAGCCGGGTCGACCACGTCGTCCCGCCGGTGAGCGGAGAGACCCTCCTGAGGGGCCTCGCCGGCGGCACCGTGGAGGAGCGGCTGCTCGAGAACAGCTACCACGTGGCCACCCTCGACAACGACGCTCCGGAGATCTTCGCGGGGAGCCTGGAGTTCGTCCGCGCGCACTCGACGGCTGCCGCGGGCTGAGCCGTGGAGGACCCCACCCAGGGCCGCCGCGGCAACGGCCTGCAGGCCGCGGACTGGGGCGCGCTCGTCGACCTCGACCCGCGGCTGTCCGCGACGCTGCTGGCCCGGCTCGCCGAGGCCGGTGTCGCGGCCTACGTCGAGCCCGCCCTCGACGCCGACCACTTCACCCGCGCCGCCGCGCACCCCGACCGTCCCCTGGACCGGCTCTGGGTCGACCCCGAGCGGGCGGAGGCCGCCCGCGAGGTCGTCGGCGCCGAGGTGGCGGACCTGACCGCGCTGCTCGCCGAGCAGGAGCCGGGGGCGACCGCGCACGGCCTGGTGCAGCCGGTCCCCCACTCCGCCGCCCGGCGGGTGCTGTCGCCGCCCCCGCTGCCCGAGCGCCCGACCCCGCCGCCCGGCCCCGCCCCGAGCGCGGTCGACCCGGACGAGGAGTTCCGCCGGATCGTCGAGGCGTACGGCAAGGAGGGCGACGACCCCGTCCCGCCCTGGCCGGTCGTCGAGGACGTGGAGCCGCCGGCGCGCCGGGTGTTCCCCACCCGGCCGGAGCGGTCGGGTGATCAGGGCGTGCCGCGCGCCCGTCGCCGCACCGACCCGCCCGAGGACGCGCTCCCCGACTGGGTGGAGCCGGAGGCGCTCGACGACGACGGCCACTTCGAGCCGCCGCCGCCCCCGCCGCTCCCCCGGCTCGCTCCCCAGAAGCTGCTGGCCGCGCTCGCGGTGCTCGTGGGGGTGCTGCTGATGTTCGCCCCGAAGCTGCTGCTGCAGGACCGCACCGACTTCGTGCTGATCATGGGGATGCTGCTCACCGCGGGGGGCGCGGGGGCGCTGATCTGGCTGATGCGCGATGCTCCCCCGACCGACAGCGGGCCGGACGACGGCGCCGTCGTCTGACCCCACCTGAAGGAGAGTCGTGACCGCGAGCGAGGTCCTCGAGACCACGGGCCACCTGATGGACAGCGGCGTGCTGGCCCGGGTGCTGGACGACGTGCTGGCGTACGGCGGCGACTACCGGATCGACCGCCTCGACGTGGGTCGCGCGCACGACGACGAGTCGTACGCCCGCATCGTCGTCAGCGCAGAGGACGACGAGGCGCTCGCCCGGCTGCTGATGCGGCTGCAGACCCACGGCATGAACCAGGTCGACCCCGGCGAGGCGGTCGTCCGCGAGGTGGAGCGGGACGGCGTCTTCCCCGACGACTTCTACTCGACCACCAACCTCGAGACGGTCGTACGGCTCGGCTCGACCTGGGTCCCCGTCGAGCAGCCCGAGATGGACTGCGGGCTGCTCGTCTACTCCGCGACCCGCGTGCGCACCGTGCCCGTCTCCGACGTGAAGAAGGGCGACAAGGTCGTCTGCGGGGCCAGCGGCGTGAAGGTGGTCCTGCCGCAGCGCGACCACAGCACCGAGACCTTCGAGTTCATGTCGTCGTCGGTGTCCAGCGAGAAGCCCCAGTCGCTGCTGCTGCGGCAGATCGCCCAGCAGATGCGGGAGGTCAAGGCCGAGGGCGGCAAGGTGCTGTGGGTCGGCGGCCCGGCGATCGTGCACACCGGGGCGGCCCCGGCCATGGTCGCGCTCGTCGAGCACGGCTACGTCGACGTGCTCTTCGCCGGCAACGCGCTCGCCACCCACGACATCGAGGCGTCGCTCTACGGCACCTCCCTCGGCGTCGACCTCTCGCACGGCAAGGGCGTCGAGCACGGCCACGAGCACCACATCCGGGCCATCAACGCGATCCGCAAGGCCGGCTCGATCAAGGCGGCGGTCGACGCCGGGGTGCTCACCGGCGGCGTCATGCACGCGCTGGTCAAGCAGCACAAGCGCTTCGTGCTGGTGGGGTCCGTGCGCGACGACGGGCCGCTCCCCGACGTCTACACCGACGTGATCGAGGGGCAGCGGGCGATGCGCGCCGAGCTGCCCGGCGTCGGCTTCGCGATCATGGTCGCGACGATGCTGCACTCGATCGCGACCGGCAACATCCTGCCGGCGTCGGTCCCGCTCGTGTCGGTCGACATCAACCCCGCGACCGTCACCAAGCTGGCCGACCGCGGGTCCTCCCAGGCCATCGGGATCGTCACCGACATCGGGCTGTTCCTCGAAGGCCTGGCCCGCGAGCTGGTGCCCGGCTTCAGCTCGAGCTGACCGGCGGCCAGGCCAGGTCGACCACGACCGGCAGGTGGTCGGTGACCGGACCCGGCCGGGGCACCGACACGGCGGCGACGGTCAGCCGCGGGTCCACCAGCACGGCGTCGATCCTCCGCCGCGGCTCCCGCAGCGAGAAGGTCGGCCCGCAGGACGCCGCGGCGTCGACGAGCCCGCGGGCGAGCGCCTCCCAGGCGGGGCTGCCCGGCTCGTCGTTGACGTCGGCGCCGATCACCAGCGGGTAGCGGTCCGGCAGCGCTCCCCGGATCCGCTCCGCGCTCGCCAGCCGCGCCTCGGGGAGCAGGTCCAGGTGCGTGCCGGTCACCGCGAGCCGCGCCCCGTCACGCTCCACCACCCCGAGCACCGCCCCCCGCCGGTGCAGCCCGCGCCGCCGCGGCAGCTTCACCGCGTGCGCCTCGACCACCCGGAGCCGCGAGGAGACCAGGAGCAGGTTGCCGGCAGCGGTGGCGCCGCCTGCGGCGCGGACGAGGGTCGTACGACGAGCGAGCCGGCGGTTCGCCCTCCGCGAGCCGAGCAGCCGGGGGGCCTCCTGCAGCACCGCCACGTCGGGGTCGAGCGAGGTCAGGAAGGCCGCCACGCCGGCGGCGTCGTCCCGCAGCGACCGGACGTTCCAGCTGACGACCCGGAGCGGCGCACTCACGCGACGATCTTCGTCATGTCGTGGGACGGCACGCGGGGCGACCCACGACGAGGCGAAGATCGTCGCGGGGTGGCGGAGCTACTGCGTCTTGCGGCGGCGCGGGGTCGGGATCCGCGGCTGCTCGAGGAAGGTCTTCACGCCGTCGAGCAGCTCCGCGCGGTCGGCCGTCTCGCCGTCCTTCTCCCACAGGTGCCGGCCGCAGGTGGTGCAGCTGTTCAGCACGAGCGTCACGCCCCGGGTCGTCACCTCGATGCTCGACATCGGACGTCGGCAGCAGGTCCGGGTCGAGGTGGCGGTGGTCGAGGCGGCGGAGGTCATGGGAGGACTGTCGAGCACGTCCCGCCGAACGACCATGGCCCTTTTGGGCCATTTCGGACACCGCCTGCCTGATCAGCTCAGCGCTGCCGGGCGAGGTCCGCCGCCCCGACCAGGCCGGCGTCGTTGCCCAGCGCGGCCTGCCGGATCTCTGCCTGGGGGCGCGCGCCGGTGCCGGTCAGCCGCGCGGCGAAGGTCCGTCGGGCCGGTGCGAGCAGCAGCTCGCCGGCGTCGGCGACCCCGCCGCCGACCACGAAGACCCCGGGGTCGAGCACCGCGGCCAGGTCGGCCAGCCCCTGGCCGAGCCAGTGACCGATCTCCTCGAAGCACTCCAGCGCCGCGGCGTCGCCCTCACGGGCGGCGGCGGTCACCTCGCGCGCCTCGATCCCCTCGGGCCGCCCGCCGCCGAGCTCGAGCAGCCGGTCGCCGAAGCCGCGTCGTACGTCGGCGATCTCGCGCGCCTCGCGCAGCAGCGCGCGGCCGGAGCAGTACTGCTCCCAGCACCCGCTCTGGCCGCAGCCGCAGCGGCGGCCGCCGGCGACCATCTGCATGTGCCCGAACTCCGCGCCGATGCCGAAGCGGCCGCGGTGCAGCCGGCCGTCGACGACGATCCCGCCGCCGATGCCGGTCCCGACGGTCACCGCGACCAGGTGCGACTCCCCCTGGCCGGCTCCGAAGCGGTGCTCGGCCCAGGCGGCGGCGTTGGCGTCGTTCTCCACGACGACCGGCAGGCCGACCCGCTCGGCGACCGCGTCGCGCAGCGGCTCGTCGCGCCAGGAGAGGTTGGGGGCGAACAGCACCCGGGAGCGCTCGGCGTCGATGAAGCCGGCCGCGCCGATCCCGACCGCCTCGACCTCGTGGTCCTTGCGCAGCTCGGCGACGCACTCCGCGATGACGTCCTCGACGTCGGACGGGCTGGCCGAGGGGGTCTCGCTCCGGGTGCGGGCCAGGATCGCTCCGGTCTTGTCGACCACGCCCGCGGCGACCTTGGTGCCGCCGACGTCGACCCCGATGGTCAGCACGTCATTCCTCCCGGATGTCGATGTGCTGCACGTCCGGCCGGCGGGTGCCGTCCGGCGGCGGGGCATGCCCTGAGACGGTGCTCCGCAGCGCGGCGACGAAGGACGCGGCGGCGTCGAGCAGGTGCTCGACCGTCTCCGGCCGCACCTGGCGCAGCGCCGAGATCCCCTGGCAGACGGGGCACACCGTGCACTCGGGCGAGCCGGTGGCGAGACCGTCCAGGTGACCGCCGGCGCGGGTGCGCACCCACTCCTCGGCCGCGGCGAAGAGCCGCGCTGCCTCTTCGGCGGCCGAGCCGACCGGGGGCGAGGTCACGGGCGCATCCAGAGGTCGGGGTCGGGGTCGAAGCGCACGACCAGCCGGCCGCCGGTGAGCGACGCCCCGGCCACCACGCACCGGCGCAGCGCGCTCGGCAGCGCCAGCACCCGGCGGTGCCCGCCGACGGTGACCGCCAGCTCGTCGCCGGTACGGGTCAGGTCGAGCTCGTCCCGGGTGGCCAGCGGCAGCGCCAGCGCCAGCTCGAAGCCGTCGGAGGTGGGCGTGACCTCCATGAGCGCCGGCAGGTCGCCGGGTGCGGGGGCCGGGTCGGCGTCGCCGTAGAGCTCCTGACCCAGTGCCGTCAGCATCGCCAGCCCGACGGGCTCGACGGCGCGGTAGGGCGACTCGAGCACCGGCAGCCCGCCGGCGTCGGCGCGCACGGCCTCGAGCTGGTCGGCCTGCGCCGCGGCCCAGCCGGCCAGGAACGGGTCGTCGGAGGCCGGGAAGACCCGGTTGGCGAGCAGCGCGTCCACCCGGTAGCCGTAGAGCGCCAGCGAGGTGAGCGTCCGTCGCGCCTCGGCGACGACGACGGCCTCGGGGGTGAGCACCAGCCGCACGGAGGTCGTCGGCGCGGTGAGCACCGCTCGGACCTGCAGCAGCTCGCGGTGCAGCCGCTCGACGGCCGCGAAGACGTCGTCACGCGGCACCGCGGGACCGGAGACGCGCGAGAGCAGCGGGCGTACGGCCCTCAGCGCCCGGCGCTGGGCGGGGAAGACGCGCTCGACGTACCACGAGAGGGCCTCCGGCAGGGCCAGCAGCCGCAGCGTCTCGCCGGTCGGGGCGCAGTCGACGACGACGAGGTCCCACGGGCCGGAGGTCGCCTGCCGGGTGACCTCGAGGAGGGCGAGGACCTCCTCCGCGCCGGGCAGCACGGTGAGCTCCTCGGCCTGCAGCGCGTCGACCCCGACCCGCTCGAGGACGGTCGTCAGGTAGCTCTGGATCTCCCGCCAGCTGCGCTCGAAGGAGCGCTGCGCGTCGACCTGCATCGCGTAGAGGCCGGTGTCGACCTCGGTCGGCTCCGGGCCGAGCCGCACGCCGAGGGCGTCGCCCAGCGAGTGCGCGGGGTCCGTGGACAGGACCAGCACCTTGCTGCCGCGGGCCGCAGCGGCCGCTGCGGTGGCTGCGGACGCGGTCGTCTTGCCGACGCCGCCCTTGCCGGTGAAGAGCAGGACTCGCACGGGCTAGCCCTGGGACTCGACGCGCTTCTTGAGCTCCTTCAGCGCGGAGTCCATGATCATCTTCTCGGCCTTGCGCTTGAACATGCCGAGCATCGGCATCGCGATGTCCACGGCCAGGTGGTAGGTCACCTCGGTGCCGTCGCCCTTGGCCGCCAGGGCGTACGAGCCCTTCTGCGACTTCTGCACCGTGCTCTTGCCGACGAGCTCCCAGGAGACGCCGTCGGCCTTCCAGTCGTAGGCCAGGGTGTACTCGTCCTTGAGCACCCCGGCATCCATGACGAAGCGGGCCTGCGCGGGCTTGCCGTCCGCGCCGGTCTCGGTGACCTCGGCGCTCTTGATCTGGCCGGTCCACTCGGGATAGCTGTCGATGTCGGCGATGACCGCGAGCACGCGCTCCGGCGGTGCGGCGATGGTGATGGTGGAGCTCGCGACGTCAGCCATGGCCCCGGAGGCTAGCGCTCCCGGAAGCGACGGCGAAGGGGCGCTGCCTCCCGCGCGCCCGGCGCTGGGGTCACGGGTCGTGATGGGCCACGCGCAGCCGGCACCACGACCGTGTGCCCCGCAGCACCGCGACCGCGGCGGCAGACCGCCCCTCAGCCGAGCAGCAGGCTCAGCAGGGTCATGAGCACGATGAAGGCCACGACCGCCCCGAACGCGATCCCGAGGCGCTGGGCGCGGCTCATCTTGGTGAGGTCGCCCACCCCCGGGATCTCGAGCAGCGGCGCCTCGTCGCGCAGCCCCGCCAGGAAACCGGCCCCGCAGGCGGTGCAGGCGGTCGCAGCGATGGGGTTGGCCGCGCCGCAGGTGGTGCACGGCCAGGTCGGCTCGGCGCCAGCCTGCGCCGGCAGCCCGAGCAAGGCGGCGGGTGCGGTCAGCGGGTCGACCGGCCGTACGACCGGAGCGGGTGCCGGCTCCGGCTCCGGCGCCGGCCGCAGGTCGGCGTGGCACAGGGTGCACCAGGGCGCGCCTGGCCGGATGCTGGCCCGGCAGTGCGGGCAGCGCGACGCGGTCTCGAGCAGGTCCTCCACATCCAGGGGTTCGGCAGGTGGGCGCCGGGGCTTGACCCGATCAGCCCAGCAGCCCGGCGCATGTTCCTCGCGGGTAACCGATGCGCGATAGGGTCGAACTCCTGGGCGATCGGCCCGCAGACCCGACGAGGAGCCCCACGGTGCAGGAGTACTCCACCCCCCAAGCGGTCGAGATCGCCGAGACGGCGTCGCTGATCGACACGGTCGCCGACAGGGCGGCGAGCTCACCCGACCACGTGGTGTTCACACGCAAGGTCGACGGCCGCTGGGCGCCGGTGACGGCGAAGGAGTTCGCCACCGAGGTCGCCTCGATCGCGGCCGGCCTGACGGCCGCCGGGGTGAAGGCGGGCGACCGCGTCGGGCTGATGAGCAAGACGCGGTACGAGTGGACGCTCTGCGACTACGCGATCTGGACCGCAGGCGGCGTCACGGTGCCGATCTACGAGACGTCCTCCGCGGAGCAGGTGCAGTGGAACCTCGGCGACTCCGGCGCGGTCGGCGTCATCGTCGAGTCGGCCGACCACGAGGCGACCCTCGACGAGGTCAAGGACCAGCTGCCCGACCTCAAGGGCATCTGGCAGATCGACGCCGGCGGTCTCGAGGAGCTCGCCGCGTCCGGGCGGGACGTCCCCCCGTCCGAGCTCGAGGAGCGCCGCAAGACGCTCACCACCGACAGTCTCGCGACGATCATCTACACCTCCGGGACCACCGGCCGCCCCAAGGGCTGCGAGCTCACCCACGGCAACCTGCTCGGCACCGGCCGCAGCGCCTCCAAGGTGCTGCCGGAGCTGTTCAACCCCGAGGGCTCGACGCTGCTCTTCCTGCCGCTGGCGCACGTCTTCGCCCGGCTGATCCAGACCGCCTGCGTCGAGAGCGGGGCCCGGATGGGCCACACCGCCGACATCAAGGC
>SCTD01000353.1 GCA_004299215.1 Frankiales bacterium
CGCAGGTGCTGCAGGCCATCGGCGTCGACTACGTCGACGAGTCGGAGGTGCTCACCCCCGCCGACTACGCGCACCACATCGACAAGCGCGCCTTCACGGTCCCGTTCGTCTGCGGCGCGACCAACCTCGGCGAGGCGCTGCGCCGCATCTCCGAGGGCGCGGCGATGATCCGGTCCAAGGGCGAGGCCGGCACCGGCGACGTGTCGCAGGCGACCACGCACATCCGCACCATCCTGGGCGAGATCAAGCGGCTGACCGTCATGGACGACGCCGAGCTCTTCGAGGCCGCCAAGCTGATGAGCGCCCCGATCGAGCTGGTCCGCGAGACCGCGTCCCTCGGCCGGCTGCCGGTCGTGCTCTTCACCGCCGGCGGCGTGGCCACCCCTGCCGACGCGGCGATGATGATGCAGCTCGGCGCCGACGGCGTCTTCATCGGCAGCGGCATCTTCAAGAGCGGGGACCCGGCCCGCCGGGCGCGTGCCTGCGTCGAGGCCACCGCGTACTTCGACGACGCCGAGCGGATCGCCAAGGTCAGCCGCGGGCTCGGCGAGGCCATGGTCGGCATCGCCGTCGACAGCCTCGGCGCCGGCGAGCTGCTGGCCACCCGCGGTTGGTAGCCGCCCCGCGCGTCGGGGTCCTGGCGCTGCAGGGGGACGTGCGGGAGCACGACCGCGCCCTGCTCGCCGCCGGTGCGGTGTCCTCGCACGTGCGGCGTCCCGAGCACCTGGACGACCTCGACGGGCTGGTGCTGCCGGGCGGCGAGTCGACGACGATCAGCCGCCTGCTCGAGGTCTTCGAGCTGCTCGACCCGCTGCGCAAGCTGGTGGCCGACGGGCTGCCGGTCTACGGCTCCTGCGCCGGCATGATCCTGCTCGCGCGCGAGGTGCTCGACGGACGGCCCGACCAGCAGGGCGTCGGAGGGCTCGACGTGGTGGTCCGGCGCAACGCCTTCGGACGGCAGGTCGACAGCTTCGAGGCCGACCTGGACTTCGCCGAGGTCGGATCGGTGCACGCGGTCTTCATCCGCGCGCCGTGGGTCGAGTCGGTCGGGGAGGGCGTGCAGGTGCTCGCCACGGTGCCGGGCGGCGGGCCTGCCGCGGGTAGGGTCGTGGCCGTCCGCCAGGGCTCCGTCCTGGCCACCTCGTTCCACCCCGAGCTCACCGGAGACCACCGCGTGCACGGGCGATTCGTCGATCTGGTGAAGGAGACCCTCGCATGAGCGGGCATTCCAAGTGGGCCACCACCAAGCACAAGAAGGCGGCGATCGACGCCAAGCGCGGCAAGCTGTTCGCCAAGCTCATCAAGAGCATCGAGGTGGCCGCCCGCACCGGCGGCGGTGATCCCGCCGGCAACCCCACGCTCGCGGACGCCATCGCCAAGGCCAAGGGCCAGTCGGTCCCCAACGACAACATCGACCGGGCCGTCAAGCGCGGCAGCGGAGAGCTCGGTGACGCGGCCGCCTACGAGGAGATCATGTACGAGGCGTACGGCCCCGGCGGCGTCGCCGTCCTGGTCGAGTGCCTCACCGACAACCGCAACCGCGCGAACGCCGAGGTCCGTACGGCCATCACCAGGAACGGCGGGAACCCGGCCGACCCCGGCTCGGTGTCCTACCTGTTCGGGCGCAAGGGCGTGATCCTCGTGACCAAGACCGAGGGCCTGTCCGAGGACGACGTGCTGCTGGCGGTCCTCGAGGCCGGCGCCGAGGAGGTCAACGACCTCGACACCGCCTTCGAGGTGGTCTGCGAGGCGACCGACACCCACGCCGTACGGCTGGCCTGCACCGACGCCGGACTCGAGGTGGAGTCGGCCGACATCGCGTGGATGCCCAGTGTCAGCGTCCCGCTCGAGGACGACGTCGCGGTCAAGGTGCTCAAGCTCGTCGACGCCCTGGAGGACCTCGACGACGTGCAGAACGTCTGGGCCAACTTCGACATCAGCGACGAGGTGCTCGAGCGCGTCGGCTGACCCGTTGTGACCGCTCTTGCGGCATACTGATCATCTCCGGTTGAGAAGCCAGCCACCCGCACTCCCGCGACGCGAGCCCCTGACACCGTCGCGGGCCGTCGTAGGAGCTCGCATGCCGACTGACCACGAGAACCCTCCGTCCGCCCGGACCCGGCTCGACCTGATGAAGGCGCAGCTCGCGGCGATCGAGGCCTGGAACGCCGTCCAGCGGGCGCAGGAGGCCGCAGCCGAGGCCGGGGCCCAGACCCGCGAGCTGCGTCTGGACCTGAGCCGCC
>SCTD01000696.1 GCA_004299215.1 Frankiales bacterium
CGACGAGCGCGCCCTTCACCGTCGTGGCCGGCACGCCGACCGTGCTCGCCTTCACCGCGCAGCCGGGGGGCGGCACCGCTGGGACCGCCTTCGTGAACCAGCCCGCCGTGACCATCAAGGACAGCGGGGGGAACCTCGTCCCTGGTGTCGTCGACCTCGCCGTCAAGGCCGGTACCGGCACGGCGGGCGCGACGCTGACCTGCGACGCCGACCCCAAGGTGGCTCCGGCCGGGACGGCCGGCTTCGCGGGCTGCCGCGTGGACCTGGACGGCGAGAACTACGTGCTGACCGCCACCTCGGGAGCCCTGAGGGTCGACAGCGAGCCGTTCGACGTGACCGCGGGCGCGGCGCGCAGCCTGTCCTTCCAGACCGCCCCGGCGAGCGCCGTCGGCGGCGGCGCGCTCGCCAGCGCGCCCGTCGTGACCGTCGAGGACATCGGCGGGAACTCCGCCGGCGGAGCCGTCACGCTCTCGCTCGCGCCCGGCCTCGGGACGCCCGGGGCGACGCTCGACTGCGACGCCGAGACGACGTCGGCGTCCGGTGGGTCCGTCACCTTCACCGGCTGCTCGATCGACAAGGCAGGCGAGGGCTACCGGCTGCGCGCCGCGGTCGTCGGGACACCCGCCGCCGTCGTGACCAGCCCGTCCTTCGACGTCACCGTCGGGCCGGCGCACCACCTCGCCTTCACGGTCGAGCCGGGCTCCGGCACGGGCGGGTCGCCGCTGGCGACCCAGCCAGCCGTGAGCGTCCGGGACGCCGGCGGGAACCAGCTGGCAGACAGCGCGGCAGAGGTCGAGCTCGCGCTCACCGGCGACCCGGGGACGCTCGCCTGCACCTCGAACCCGCTGCCGGCCACGCGCGGCATCGCGGTGTTCGCCGGCTGCGCCGTCGACGCGACCGGGAGCTACACGCTGAACGCCAGCGCCGATGGCCTGACCGGCACGAGCACCGCCTTCCAGGTGACCGCCGGACCCGCGGCCCAGCTGCTGTTCGCGGCGCTGCCGGGCAGCGCCCAGCCCTCGTCCCTGCTGAACCCGCAGCCGACGGTCACCGTGGCA
>SCTD01000354.1 GCA_004299215.1 Frankiales bacterium
CCGCGACGCCAAGACCCGCGACGACGACGGCCCCGTCTTCGCCGTCGTCGGAACCCTGCCCCGCAAGCTCGGCGCCCGCGCGCTGGACCTGCGCGAGGTCGGCGCGCTGCTCGACGACCACGACGCGGGGCTGCTCGTGCACGCCGTCGGCCTCGCCAACTGGCACGCCACCCATCCCTGCTGCTCCCGTTGCGGCGCGCCGACCGACGTCGTCCGTGGGGGGTCGGTGCGGCGCTGCCCCGAGGACGGCAGCGAGCACTTCCCGCGCACCGACCCGGCGATGATCGTGCTCGTCCACGACGGCGCCGACCGGTGCGTGCTCGGCCGGCAGAGCGTCTGGCCCGCAGGCCGTTTCAGCACCTTGGCCGGCTTCGTCGAGCCGGGGGAGAGCGCCGAGCAGGCGGTCGTACGCGAGGTGGCCGAGGAGACCGGGCTCACCGTCGACGAGGTGTCCTACGTAGCCAGCCAGCCGTGGCCCTTCCCCTCCAGCCTGATGCTCGGCTTCCGCGCCCGCTGCGCCGGCGACGCCGTGCCGCGGGTCATCGACGGGGAGCTCGAGGAGGTGCGCTGGTTCACCCGCGACGAGCTCCGCGAGGCGGCGACCTGGGGGGCGCGCAGCACCGGCGTGCAGCTCCCCGGCAGCGTCAGCATCGCCTCCCTGCTCATCCAGGGCTGGCTCGCCGAGGGCTGACCCCGGCCCGATCCTCATGATCACGCGGGACACGCCGGCGTGTCCCGCGTGATCATGAGATTCGCGGCTTCGCGGCCGGCCCCGTGGGCACGGCCACCCGGCAGGAGCGTTCACCACGGGGCGCCACGGGGCACTACCTCGCCATGACCACCACGCTGGACGACGCCGGGCAGGCCGCACGCGCCGCCCACGACAGCACGCCGGTGGAGCTGCTGGCCCGGCTGGGCCTCGCCTCGCGGGGCCTGGTCTTCCTCGTCCTCGGCATCCTCGCGCTCGCGCTCGCCTTCGGCAGCGAGGCCCGGGCCGACCACACCGGTGCCTTCCGCGCGCTGGCTGACAAGCCTTTCGGCGAGCCGCTGCTGCTGGTGCTCGCGATCGGCTTCGCCGGCTACGCCGCCTACCTGCTGCTGTCGGCCGTGGTCGGCCACCGCTCCGAGGAGCACCGCGCTGCGATGCGCCTCAAGGACGGCGGCAAGTCCCTCGTCTACGCGGCGCTGTCCTTCACCACCCTCGCCTTCCTGGCGCGCGGCGGGGGCGGGGACTCCACCCAGTCGCGGACCGCCGACCTGATGGCGCGCTCCGGCGGCCGCGCCGCGGTCGCCGCCGTCGGCCTGGTCGTCCTCGGCATCGGGATCTACCTCGTCGCCAAGGGCCTGCGCCGCAAGCACGCGGAGTGCCTGGAGCAGTACAAGATCCCGCGCACGCTCCGCCGCCCGGCGATCGCGGTCGGGGCCGTCGGCTACGTCGGCCGCGGCGTCACCGTCGGCCTGATCGGCGCCTTCCTCGTCCAGGCGGCCGTGCAGACAGACCCGAAGGAGGCGAAGGGCCTCGATGCGGCGCTCCACTCGGTGCTTGAGCAGCCGTACGGTCCCGTGCTCCTCGGTCTCACCGCCATCGGCGTGCTCGCCTACGCGCTGTGGTCGTTCATCGAGGCCGGCTTCCGCAGGATCTGACCAGCACCGCCGGTCGCAGCGGGTCCTCCGCCCGGACCAGCACGTCGCACACCTCGGCGGGCCGCACGGAGCTGTCGTAGTCGGCGAACGCCGGCAGCTGCCACTCGGGCACTCCGCGTCGCAGCAGGGCTGCCGGCGACAGCGCGACGTGGACGGTCAGCTCGGCCGGCAGGCCGCGGCCCAGGAGCAGGATGCCGTCGACCAGCAGCGCGGCGCCGGCCGGCACGGGCTCGACCGGCCGCCGCGCGGACCGGTCCGCCTCGGCGTCCCACAGCGCGGGGAGGTAGACCCCCGAGGCCGACAGCACCTCGCGGTCGAGAGCAGCGGCGTCGAGCCAGGTCGTACGGAAGGCCTCGACGTCCTCCCGCCCCCACTCCAACCGCTCGCCGGCCGGGCGCAGGAAGTCACCGGCGGACACCTGGAGCGGAGCGCGGCCGGCCGCGGCCAGCCCCGGCACGAGCGCGTCCGACAGGGACCGCGACCCGACGCCGTCCAGCAGCACCCGCACCGGCCGGGTCGGCGGCAGCGCGACGACCAGCGCGACGACCTCGTCCGCCAGCGCCGACGGCGAGCGGGGGGAGAGCGAGGGGCTCAGCGCCGCCCGGCCAGCTCAGGGGGCAACGGCACGGAGGGGTCCGTCGCCGACATCACGATCTCGCGGGACAGGTCGTGCACCTTGCGCCCCCGCGACCGGGCCACCTTCCGGAGCCGTTCGAAGGCCTGCCGCGGGCTGCTGCGCTGCCGTTCGCTGAGCACGCCGATCGCCTGCTCCACCACGACCCGCGCCGCGAGCGCGTGCTCGAGCTGCTTGACCGACATCCGCAGCTGGCCGACCTCGTCGAGCGGGGCGTCGGTCCTCGGGGGGCGTGCCCCGGGGGACAGGTCCTCGGCCAGCAGGTCGGCCAGCACCATCGCGCTGGTCAGGTCGCCGGCCTGCTCCTGTCCGACAGCCCACCCGCCCTCGGGCGACCGGCGGATGACCACGCCCTCGCTGAGCAGCGGGCCGAGGTGCGCGGCGATGACCTGCGCGAGCTGCTCGAGCACGGCGATGGTGTCCGGGTGCACGTCGACGGAGCTGCGGTCGATGCCGCAGAGCGTGGCGACGACGGCGCCGGAGCCGTCCCGGATCGGCACGCCGACGTAGGACGTGATGCCGAGCGCCTCCGTCGCGGGAGCCAGGCCGTAGTCGTCGTCCCCGGCGGCGTCGGCCGTCGTGGGCGCCGCGCCGTTGAGCAGCCGGTGGCACAGCGAGGACGAGCGGTCGAAGGTGTTGCCCTCGACCACCTCCGGCCACTCCGCGCGGGCGTGCACCTTCTCGAAGGTGAAGCTGTCCTCGGTGAGCCCGCCCAGGAAGACGATCTCCATGCCCAGCAGCGACGCGGCCGTGGACATGACGGCGTCGATCGCCGGGTGGTCGGGAAGTGGCAGGGACACGGGACGCTTCCAGGACGAGGGCTGTGGCGGGACAGGGCCCGGGCCATTCCTGCCCGTTCCGTGCCTCATCATGTCCTGTTGCGGGCATTCGCGTGGCCAGGTCAGGCCGCGAGCCGCTCCTTGACCTCCGCCAGGCTGGGGTTGGTGAGCGCGGTGCCGTCGTGGAAGACCACTGTCGGGACGGTCTGGTTGCCGCCGTTCACGCTCATCACGTAGTCCGCCGCCGTCGGGTCGTCCTCGATGTCGACGACGGAGTACGCCACGCCCTCCCGGTCGAGCTGCTTCATCAGCCGGTGGCAGTAGCCGCACCACTGCGTGCTGTAGATCGTCAACGAGGCCATGGTCGGGGCGCTCCAGCTGGTCGGGGGGACGGTCAGGGCTGTCAACAGCCTGCGCTCCCGAGTCCTTCCCGCTCGCGCCACCTGGGACACTGGCCCGGTGAGCTCGGATCGCACCCCTGACGCCGTCCTGGCCGCCCTCGACCCCGAGCAGCGGGCCGCCGCGGAGGCGGTCCGCGGGCCCGTCGTCATCCTCGCCGGAGCTGGCACCGGCAAGACCCGCACCATCACCCATCGCGCGGCCTACGCCGTGCTGACCGGGACCACCCCCGCCTCGGCCCTGCTCGCCGTGACCTTCACCGCCCGGGCCGCCGGTGAGATGCGCACCCGGCTGCGGGCGCTCGGCGTCGGCGGCGTCCAGGCCCGCACCTTCCACTCGGCCGCGCTCAAGCAGCTGGGCTACTTCTGGCCGCGGGTCGTCGGCGGCGCCCCCCCGCGGCTGGTGGAGAACCCCTTCGGGATGGTCGCCAACGCCGCTGCGCGGGTCCGCCTGCGCCCCGGCACGAGCGAGCTCCGCGACCTGCTGTCCGAGCTGGAGTGGGCGGCCAGCAGCCTGATCGGGCCGGAGGACTACCCCGCGGCGTCGGTCCGCGCCGGGCGTGAGGGGCCGTACGACCCGGCTGTCGTGGCGCAGGTCTACGAGGCGTACGTCGACCTCAAGAGCGCGCAGGGGGCCGCCGACTGGAGCGACCTGCTGCTGCTCACCGCCGGAGCGCTCGAGGAGCACGCCGGGGTGGCGGAGGAGTTCCGGGCCCGCTACCGGTCGTTCGTCGTCGACGAGTACCAGGACGTGACGCCGCTCCAGCAGCGGCTGCTCGACGCCTGGCTCGGCGGCCGCGACGACCTGTGCGTGGTCGGTGACGCGCAGCAGACCATCTACAGCTTCACCGGCGCGACGCCGGATCACCTGCTGCGCTTCCGGCAGCGCTTCCCGCACGCGACCGAGGTGCGGCTGGTGCGTGACTACCGCTCCACCCCCCAGGTGGTCGGGCTCGCCAACTCCGTCATCGCCAAGGCCAGCACGCCGCACGCCCGGCTCGAGCTCGTCGCGCAGCAGCCGCCCGGTGCCGAGCCCGTCTTCGCCGAGCACGACGACGAGCCGGCCGAGGCCAAGGCGGTCGCCGCCCGCTGCCGCGAGCTCGTCGCGGCCGGCACCCCCGCCAGCGAGATCGCCGTCCTCTACCGCGTCAACGCCCAGTCGGCGGCGTACGAAGCGGCGCTCACGGACGCCGGCGTCCCGTACCTCGTCCGCGGCGGGGAGCGCTTCTTCGACCGGGCCGAGGTGCGCGAGGCGATCCTGCTGCTGCGCGGCGCGGGGCGGGCCTCCGACGGCGACGCCCCGGAGGGGCTGGCCGACCTGGTCGCCGACGTGCTCCGGTCGGGTCTCGGCTGGGAGCGCGACACCCCGCCCGCCGGCTCCGGCGCCACTCGCGAGCGCTGGGAGTCACTGGCCGCGCTGCACCGGCTCGCGGGCGATCTCGCCGCGGCGACCCCGGAGGCGGGGCTGCGCGAGCTGGTCGCCGAGCTCGAGGAGCGCGCCTCCGCGCAGCACGCGCCCAGCGTCGAGGGCGTCACCCTCGCGTCGCTGCACGCCGCCAAGGGCCTCGAGTGGGACGCGGTCTTCCTGGTCGGCCTGGTCGACGGCACCCTCCCGCTCGTGCACGCCGACACCCCGGAGGCGGTCGAGGAGGAGCGCCGGCTGCTCTACGTCGGGGTGACCCGCGCGCGCTTCCACCTGTCGCTGTCGTGGGCGCTCGCGCGCTCACCCGGCGGTCGCGCCAGCCGCCGTCCGTCGCGCTTCCTGGACGGGCTGCACACGGCGGCTCGCCGGCCGTCGCCGGCGGCCGGCTCGGCGCGCGCCGCCCGTCGCGAGCGGTCCGGCCCGGTCACCTGCCGGGTGTGCGGCACGGCGCTGGTCGCAGCGGTCGACCGCAAGCTCGGCCGCTGCGCCGGCTGCCCCTCGTCGATGGACGAGCAGCTGTTCGAGGCGCTGCGAGAGTGGCGCGCCGGGCGGGCCAAGGAGCTGAGCCAGCCGGCGTACTGCGTCTTCACCGACGCGACGCTCACGGCCATCGCGGAGCAGCGCCCCAGGGACGTCGCGGCGCTGGTCAGGATCCCCGGCATCGGGCAGGCGAAGCTGGACAAGTACGGCGAAGACGTGCTGTCGCTCGTGGGCTCGTCGGAACTCGCCGAGTAAATCGCTTGCACGCTCCGGGGAGGGCCTCTACCTTCCTCGGAGCCGGGACGTCCGGCCTGGACGAACGAGAGGAGGTGGACGACGTGGAGAGCTACATGACCTCGACGCCGGCCACCGGCCTGTCCTCGTTCGTCGCGCGGGAGCGGTCCCTCACGGCGCCGAAGACGGCTGCGCACGGGACCCTTGTGTCCATCGCCGGCGCTTCCGCTGCTGCTGCTCAGGTCGCCGTCCTCGGCGCCCGCGTCACCGATCTCCCGGGTTCTGTCCCTCGAGGTGCACCGGTCTGACCACCAGACCCTCAGCGCCTCGAGGCCGCGGAACCCGACACGGGATCCGCGGCCTCGTTGCGTTTCCGCCACCAGCCGCTCCGGCCCACAAGGCCCCGACTCCACTCAGAACACGGCCCACCAGGCCGCGAAGAAGATCGAAGGTGACCAACGGTGCTCGCCGCCCTGACCGCCCCGAACGAACCGACCATCGACCTGACCGACGAGACGGTCCTGCCCTGCTGGACCGCCGACCCCGACCTGTGGTTCGCCGAGTCGCCCTCCGACGTGGAGGACGCCAAGGCGCGCTGCGTCCCGTGCCCGCTGCGCGAGGCGTGCCTCGCCGGTGCGCTCGAGCGCCGCGAGCCCTGGGGCGTCTGGGGCGGCCAGCTGGTCGTCGCCGGAGTCGTCGTCCCCCGCAAGCGCCCTCGTGGCCGTCCCCGCAAGGCCGACCTGGCAGCCGACGCTGCCGCGTGAGACCCCCTTTCACCCAAGACTTCCTGAACAGGAGCACTGCCGTGTACGACACCACCACCCACCTGCTGCTCGCCTCGCGAGAGCACGCCGAACGCACCTCGCACGCGGCCGAGCGGTCGCGCGCTCTCCGCCTGGCACGTCTGCGCCGGCTCGACCGCCGCGCCCAGACCGCCGCCGCTCGCGCCCGGCTCGCCCGCCTGGCGCTCTCCTGACCGCCCACCTCACGGGGGCGGCACTGCCGACGCCCCTGCACCCACCCCGGGTGCAGGGGCGTCGTCATGTCCAGGGGACGGTCCTACGCTGACCGCGTGCCCCTGCCCTCGCGCGACCTCACCGCCTCCGCCGTCGTGCAGGGAGGCCTCGTCACGCCCGGGCTGCGCGACCGCGCGCTCGACGTGCTGCTGGACCCGGCGCTCGCCCACGTCGTGGACCTCGTCTGCTGGCTCGAGAAGGGCCTGGTGCACGTCGCCGACAGCGCCGGCCACTCGGCGCTCGCCCCCGACGGCACGACCACCGTGCTCGCGGGTCGCGACCCGGTTGCCGACCAGGACCCCTTCGGCGACGACAGCTACCCCTTCGCGGCAGCCCGGCTGCACTCGCTCTTCCGCGACCCGCGGGCACCCGACCTGGCCGTCGTGCACACCGGGCGGCACTGCTGGACCGAGCGCGGCGGCCACCTCGGCGAGCACGGATCGCTGAACGGTCTGCAGTCACGTGCGCCGCTGCTGCTGTCCGGACCGGGCGTGCAGGCCAGCGGCGTCGTCGACGCCGTCGCCCGGACCGTCGACGTCGCGGCGACGCTCGCGCACCTGACCGGTGGGTCGTACGACGAGATGGACGGCAGGCCAGTCGATCTCGTCACCCCCGGCGCACCGCACGTCGTCGGGCTCCTGTGGGACGGAGCGCCGAGCGCCGACCTCGTCGCGCTCGCGCAGGACGGCACGCTGCCCCACGTCGCCCGGCTGCTCGCTCGCGGGTGCGCGCTGCGCGGTGGCGCGATCGCGGAGTTCCCGAGCGTCACGCTGGTCAACCACACCTGCGCGCTCACCGGGGTCGGCCCGGGCACGCACGGCATCGTCAACAACGCCTACTTCGACAGGGTCCAGGGCGAGCAGGTCGTCACCAACCACTCGGTGTCGTGGCACCGGGCCGCCGAGTGGCTGCGGCCCGGGGTGCGCACGGTCTGGGAGCGGCTGCCGGCCGGAGCCCTCGGCGCCTGCATCAACGAGCCCATGGACCGCGGCGCGACGTACTCGACCTTCGCGCTGGTCCGCGAGTCGGGAAGTGCCGGCAGCGGCTCGATCTCGGACTTCCTGCCTCCGGCCGCCGACGACGCGCACGCGACCCAGGAGCACGTCGCGGCGAACGGCGACTACGCCTGGGGCACGCAGGTCGACGCGATCGGTCTGGTCCAGGTGCTCGACCTGTGGCGCGAGGGGACGCCGCCCGCGCTGACCTGGTGGAACACCACCCTCACCGACGGAGCGCACCACGCCGGCGGTCCCGGATCGGCGATCGCCCGCGCCGGGCTGGTCGACGCCGACCGGAGGCTCGGCGTCTGGCTCGACCTGGTCGAGGCGCGCGGCCTGCTCGACGACGTCGTGGTGCTGCTCACCGCCGACCACGGGATGCAGGGCGCGGATCCGACGTGCACCGGTGACTGGGACGAGGCGCTGAC
>SCTD01000355.1 GCA_004299215.1 Frankiales bacterium
AGACGGCCGAGGCATCCGTCGAGCCGATGACGGCGGCGAGGATGACTGACGTCCGCCAGTCGAAGCCGAGCAGCAGGTGAGCCCCAGCCGCGACGACGCCGACGGACACGGCGACACCGACGGTGGCGAGCACCAGGGACTGGCCCAGGACCGGGCGCATGACGGACCAGCGGGTGGTCAGCCCACCCTCCGCGAGGATGATCGCCAGCGCGATCAGCCCGAGGTCGGCAGTGAGCCCGTAGTCCTGGAACTCGAGACCGAGCCCCGCCTCGCCCACGACGAGGCCGATGGCCAGGTAGACCAGCAGGACAGGGAGGCCGGTGCGGTACGACAGTCGCACCGCCACGACGCTGACCAGCAGCAGGACGCAGCAGACGAGGAGGATGAGGTTGACGCTCTCGTCCACCTCATCCTCCTCGGGTCGCGCACGCCGTTCCGGCTAGACCGTCCCACCCTCTCGCGAGACGCGCGCCGGCCGCGGCGCGGGCCTCTTGCGCGGCCGCGCGGACGCGCTGCTGGTCCGCCGCTTCGGCATCGGCGGCGGGGCGTTGTTCTTCTTCTCCAGCAGCATCAGCAGCGGCGCGGCCGTGAACGCCGAGGAGTAGGTGCCGACGACGAGACCGATCAGCAGCGCCAGGGCGAAGTCGGTCAGCGACCGACCGCCCAGGAACGTCAGGGCGCCGAGGATGAACATGGCGCCGAGACCGGTGTTGATGGTGCGTGGCGCGGTGGCCAGCACGGCGCTGTTCACCACACCCTGCAGGGGTTTCGTCCGGTTGTTCGCCCAGGTCTCACGGATGCGGTCCATGGTGACGATGGAGTCGTTGACCGACACACCGATGATCGTCAGCGCCGCGGCGAGGAAGATCCCGTCGATCGGCTTGCCCAGCCAGGCGAAGAGCCCGACGACGATCAGGACGTCGTGCAGCATCGCGAGCACCGCGGCGGCGGCGAAGGTCCAGCGGAACCGCACGGCCAGGTAGGCCAGCTGCATGATCAGCGCGATGCCGAGGGCGATGATCGCCTTCTGCCGCAGCTCGTCGCCGAGCGTCGGCCCGATCAGGTCGTCGGCGACGATGTCGGCGTCCCCACCGATCTCGGCCAGCGAGCTGCGGATCTCCTCGACCTCGTCGTCGTCGATGTTGGCCGTGCGGACGGTGATGTTCTCCTCGTTGCTCTCCTGCACGACGGCCGTCGCGAAGCCGGCGTCCTCGACGGCCCGCCGGGCGTCGGTGACCGACACCTGCTGCGCGGTCGAGAACTCCACGACCCGGCCGCCGGTGAACTCCACGCCGAAGTTGAAGCCGCGCACGACCATGCCGGCGACCGCGACGAGCAGCGCGATGGCGGAGATGGTCAGCCACATCCGGCTGTGCTGCATGAGGTTCGGCTGCCTGCGCTCGAGGTACTCACGGAAGCGGCCCAGCGAGGCCAGACCGCTGACGCCCGGGCGCTTGAAGACCACGCCCCGTCGGACCGCGATCTCAGTCAGCACGCGGGTCACCAGCAGCGCCGACACCACGGACGCGAGCACACCGATGACGAGCGTGACACCGAAGCCGCGGACCGGTCCGGCGGCGAAGAGGAACAGCAGCGCGGCGGCGATGATCGTCGTGATGTTGGAGTCCGCGATCGCGCTGAAGGCCTTGCTGAAGCCGTTGTCCAGCGACGGCAGCAGCCTCTTGTGGCGGGAGGCGGTGTACTCCTCCCTCGCTCTCTCGAAGACCAGGACGTTGGCGTCGATGGCCAGACCTGCCGACAGCAGCAGACCGCCGAGACCGGGCAGGGTGAGCGTCGCTCCGAGCGCGACGAGGG
>SCTD01000356.1 GCA_004299215.1 Frankiales bacterium
CGCGCTCCCCCGGACGCTCACGATGGTCAGCCGCATCAGCAACGACCACCCGGAGGTCCCTCTCGTCGTGCTGTCCAGCTCCCCCGACGCGTCCACCACCGCCCGCATGGTCTTCGCGGGCGCCCGGGGCTGGGTCGACGACAGCGCACAGGTCCACGAGCTGATCCGCGCAGCGGAGGGCGTGGCCGCCGGTCAGTGGTGGTTCCCCCGTGGGCTCCTCGGAGCGGCGCTGCGCGAGTCGCACGAGGACGAACGCCTCGCCCTCGAGCAGCTGACCCGTCGCGAGCGCGAGGTCCTCGACGCGCTCGTGGAGGGGCTCAACCGCGCCGAGATCGCAGAGCGCCTCCAGCTCTCGGTGAACACCGTGCGCACGCACATCCAGCACCTGCTGGTCAGGCTCGGCGTCCACACCGCCCTGGAGGCGGTGAGCCTGGCGCTCCAGCACCGCCAGTCGGTGTCGGACGAGGGCGCCGCGAGGCCGGGCGCCCGTCCGTGAACCCCCGCGTCAGCTCAGCCGGACGCGGCCCAGCCGACTGGTCCAGACGGGGTCGCGGTGGTCGAAGAACAGCGACTCACCCGTGTCCATCGCGGCGATGCGGCTCATGTCCTCCGCGCTGAGCTCAATGTCGAACACGTCGAGGTTCTCGGCCATCCGCTCCGGACGGACCGACTTCGGGATGACGACGACCTCGCGCTGCACCAGCCAGCGCAGCACCACCTGCGCGACCGACCTGCCGTACTGCTCGCCGATCGCAGTCAGCGTCGGATCCGTGAACAGCCCGTTCCGCCCTTCCGCCAGCGGTCCCCACGACTCGATCTGCACACCGCGCTCGCGCATCAGCTGCTGGTAGTCGGCGCGCTGGAAGAACGGGTGGGTCTCGATCTGGTTGACCGCGGGCACGACCTCGTTGTGCTCGATCAGGTCGACGAGCCGGTCGGGGTAGAGGTTCGAGACGCCGATCGCCCGGAGCGTCCCCTGGGCGTACAGCTCCTGCATCACCCGCCAGGCGCCGTAGATGTCGCCGTAGGGCTGGTGGATCAGGTAGAGGTCGATCCTGTCGAGCCCGAGCTTCCGCAGCGATGTCTCGGCGGCCCGGCGCGCGTTGTCCTCGACGGGCCGGTCCTGGATCCAGAGCTTGGTCGTGACGAAGAGCTGCTCGCGCGGGATGCCGCTGCTGCGGATCGCCCGACCGACGGCCTCCTCGTTGCCGTAGGCAGCCGCGGTGTCCAGGTGCCGGTACCCCGCCGCGAGGGCGTCGATGACCGCCCGCTCGGTCTCCTCGGCCGGGATCTGGTAGACGCCGAAGCCGAGGATCGGCATCTCCACGCCGTTGTTGAGCGTGACGTTCGGGACTGTCATGCGGGTCCTTCCGGGTACTCCGGGTCGCGTCGGTCGACGCGGCCCGGACCCATCATGACGACGCGATCGCCACGGCGAGGGTCGTACGGCGCCGATCACCACGCCTGCGCCAGGAGGCGGGTGAGGTGCAGGCCGTACGACGCGTCCAGCCCGGAGTCGCCCGTACCGGAAGCGACCGCCGACAGGGCGGCCGAGTGCGCAGCTCGCACCTCCTCCACGCCGATCGGGGGCAGCTCGTGGCTGCGTCCCTGCGCGCCGCGGAAGGACACCGACGTCTCGGCAGCGGCCGGCGTCGCGGTCAGGGAGAGCTCGGCGGTGCTCACCGCGCCGCTGTCGTGACGGAGCAGGAGCACGACGATGCCGTCCCGGCCGCTGGCCGCCCGCAGGTCGGTCACCCGGCCGAGGACGGCCTCGAGCACCGACAGGGCGTGCGGTCCGACGTCCCACAGCGCGCCGTGCGCGCGACGCCACGGGCTCGCGTCCAGGAACTCCTCGGTCAGCGCGTTCACGAAGCAGGCCCGTCCGCTGCTCCACCCGCCCTGCGCCGCGAGCTCCTGGAGCTGCAGGGCCGTGCGCGGCTCCCAGCGCCGGGTGAGCATGACGGCGCTGGGGGTGTCCCCGATCGCGTCGACGAGAGCCTGCCCGGACGCGACGTCCAGGGTGAGCGGCTTCTCCAGGACCAGCCGCCGGCCCGCTGTCGCGGCGCGCAGCGCGAGCCGCGACTGCACGTCCGGAGGCACCGCGAAGGTGAGCACGTCGCAGGCCTCGACGAGCTCGTCGAAGGTCGCCGCGACCGCGCAGTTCAGCTCCGCGGCCGCGGCCGAGGCGCGCTCGGGAGTGCGTCCCCACACGCCGACCAGGTCGGCCACCGGGTGGGCCCTCGCGCTCGCGCCGTGGACGTGCACCGCCCAGCGGCTGGTGCCGACGAGTCCTACCCGCACGGGGTGTCGATCTCGGCCCGCACTGCGCGGCGCAGCCGCAGGTGCACGTCGAGACGCACGTCCGGGTCGGCGAGGTCGCCGTCGATGAGCTCGGCAGCGCGCCGGACGCGGTAGCGCAGGGTGTTCACGTGCACGGTGAGGTGCGCTGCCGCAGCCGCCACGTCGCCGTGCAGCTCGAGCCAGGTGAGCAGGGTGCGGGCCAGCTCCGTTCCACGCTCGGCGTCGGATTCCAGCAGCGCAGCGACGACATCGGGCTCGACAGGTGCCGCCACGAGCGCGCGCGAGGCGTGGTCGACGGCGACGCGGGACGCCAGCGCAGTCGCGTTCTCCATGACTCCCGAGCTGACCGACGCGGCCGCCGAGGCGACCGCGTGCAGCTGCGGCAGCGCCGACCCTCCGGCCGGCACCCGGCAGAACGCCCCCCGAGCGGACCCGTCGAGCCGCGCGAGCTCGCGCCCGGCCGCCTGCGACCACTCCGGGTCCGGTCCCACGACCAGCGCCACGACGGAGTCGCCGACCACCCCGACCAGTCCCGGCAGGTCCCGCCCGCGCGCAGCGGAGCGCAGGGCCGCCAGCGCCGAGCGCGATGACGTGGTGCGGACGACGGCCACGGTGAGCGGCTGCCCCTCCCAGCTGGGCGGGAGCGCCGCCCGCCCGGAGAGCACCGCCTCCAGGTCGCCGGTGCGCTGCAGGTCGGGGAGCCCCGCTGCGACCAGGTCGGCGACCGCTTCCGCCGTGCCGTCCTCGAGCTGGACGCCGTTGCCGAGCAGCCACACGCAGGCGCGGCTGGTGGCGCAGATCGGCACGGCGACTCCCTCCAGCGCCGGCCCGAGCTGCCACGCGATGACCGGACCCGCCGGGACGACCGCCACCGTCCGCGGCGAGACGGCGGTCGCCTGCAGTGCGGACAGGTCCTTGGTGAGGACGGCGCGCACCACCGCGGCCGGGGCCGAGCCGGTCACGGCGTGGTCGAGGACCTCGCCGTTGCCGGCGTCGAGCAGGACGTCGAGGCCGGTCCGGTGCCTGATCACCGCGAGCGCGTGGGCCAGACCACCCGACGCGTCCGCAGCGGGGACCTCCAGCAGGGCAGTCATCGCAGGGCGTCCCGCAGCTCGCGCTTGAGCACCTTGCCGCTGGGCCCGAGGGGCAGTGCGTCGACGACTCGCACCTGGCGCGGGTACTTGTGGGCGCCGAGCCGCTCCCGCGACCACGCGACCAGCGCGGCGGGGTCGAGGGCGCCGCCGGGTGCCGGAACGACGACCGCGACCACCTCCTCGCCGTAGAGGTCGTCGGGCACGCCGACGACCGCGACCTGCTGCACGCCGTCGTGGTGGAGCAGGACCTCCTCGACCTCGCGCGGGTAGACGTTGAAGCCACCGCGGATCACGAGGTCCTTCTTGCGGTCGACGATGCGCAGGAACCCGTCGGCGTCCAGGACGCCGAGGTCGCCCGAGCGGAACCAGCCGTCCACGACGGCGGCGGCGGTGGCCTCGGGTCGGCCGAGGTAGCCAGCCATGACGTTGCTGCCCCGGATCACCACCTCGCCGAGCTGCTCCGGACCGAGCAGGACGACGCGGTCCTCGACGTCGGGTTCGGCGACCGCGACGTCCACACCGGGGATCGGGTGGCCCACGGTGCCCGGCCGCGTGCCGCGCGCAGGCTGGTTCACCGTGGCCACGCACGTGGTCTCGGACAGGCCGTATCCCTCGCACACGTCTGCGCCGAACACGTCGCGGAAGCGCTCCAGCACGGCGAGCGGCAGCGCCGCGCCACCGCTGATCGCCAGCCGCAGCGATGACGGGCGGAGGTCCGTGCGGGCCGCGGCGGCGAGCAGCCCGACATACATGGTGGGCACGCCGGCGAAGACGGTCACCCGCTCCGCGACGAGCAGTCGCAGGGCCTCGTCCGCGTCGAACCGCGGCATCAGGACGAGCGTGCCCCCCGTGAGAACCGTGGTGTTCATCGACGCCTGCTGCCCGAAGGCGTGGAAGAGCGGCAGGCAGCACAGCACGACGTCGTCGGGAGCACCGTGCAGCAGCGCGTCATCGGTGGCCACGACGTTGCTGACGACGTTGGCGTGCGTGAGCATCGCGCCCTTGGGCTCACCGGTCGTCCCGGAGGTGTAGATGACGACCGCGAGGTCCTCGCCGCGACGAGCCACGGGATCGCCCGGCACGGCGGTCGCTGCCAGCAGGTCCAGGCGATCGACCCCGTCCGCGTCAGCGAGCAGCGTCAGGACGTCCGCGCCCGCGCTCCGCGCACCGGCCGCGCCCTGCGCGAGCAGCGGTGCCGCCGCGATGAGCAGCCGCGCACCGGAATCCGCGAGCAGGTAGCCGATCTCCTCCGCGCGCAGCATCGCCTGGACCGGCACCACGACGGCTCCGGCACACAGCACGCCGTAGTAGACGGCCGGGAACTGCGGGACGTTCGGCACGAGCACGCCGACGCGGTCGCCGGGGCGGACCCCACGCTCGGTGAGCACGGCGGCGTACCGGCGGGCAGCGTCCCAGAGCTCGCCGTACGTCAGCGACTCGTCGGACGTGCGGACGGCGACGCGGTCGGGAAGGCCGGCCGCGGTCGCCGAGAGGAGGTCGGGCACGGTGACGCGCCGTGCGGTGGAAGCGGTCACGGTGCGGGGAACGGCAGCGCCGGGCCGCTGTAGGCGGGGCAGGAGCACTTCTCGTTCCAGGTCATCAGCCGGTAGTGAGAGGCACCGGCGTGCTTGCCCGGGCGGAGGTCGGTGGAGAAGTTGAGCGCCGACGGACGGGTCGTGCCCAACCGCAGGAAGCCGTCCCGGAGGCTGGCCGCGGTGATGGGCTCCACCGGGTTGGCCTTGGCCGCGTAGTAGAAGCCGAGGACGGCGTCGCACGTGATGATCGCGATCGGGACGGCGGCCCGGTCCCCGCCGAGCTGCTCCTTCTGCACCTCGAGGCACTCGCGGTAGGTCGCGTTGTACGGGATCGGCTCCGGAGGCGTCGTGGTCCCGTAGTCGCCGTTCGGTGCCCAGCCCACCGACACCGAGCTGCGCAGCGCCCGCTCGAACGACGGACCGTCGGCGGCCCCGGGGGTGTCCAGGGTGCTCAGCACGTAGCGGGGGTAGTAGTTCTGGCTGGAAGCCGACTGGAGGTAGAAGCCTGCGCACCCGCTGCACAGGAACGTCACCGTCTTGATGCCCTCGGAGGCCATCCGGAGCTGGGCCGACTGCACCACGCTGACGGAATCGCCGATCGCAGCCGTCGACGCCGGCGGGGGGATCCTGTAGCGGACGACACCGATGCCGGCCCGGTCGAGGATCGGCTTGAACTGGCGGTCGAAGGCGCGGTTGTAGGTCGGGGTGTCGTACTGAAGGATGCCGATCTTGCCGCCCCGCACCTCGAGCTTCCGCTGCACGATCAGCTCGGCCAGGGTTCTCGCGAGGACGCTGGCGGTCACCTCCATCGGCGAGACGACGAGCGGCGTGCGGCGGTAGTCGGCCTCGTCGTGAAGGGTGTTCGAGCCGGTGACGAGGAGCGTGCCCGCGTCGTTCATGCACGCGTCCATGTTGGTGTTGCCGCCGATGCCGACCAGACCCGCGGCGACCACCTTCTGGTCCTGCGTGTAGTACGAGCACAGGCGCTGGTACTGCGCGTCGTACGACTCCTGGCTCGTGGCCGAGACCTCACCGATGATCGGCTCGATGGGATGGCCGTTCAGGCCCCCCTTGCGGTTCACCCAGCGGACGGCCGACCGGAAGAGCGCTTCCTGGTCCACGTCGCTGGACTCGGCGCCGAATGCTGCGAAGAAGGCAGCGGCATCGGGGACCGTGGTGAAGCCGATCTTCACCGGGGAGCGCGAGCCGGCGGCCGACGGGACGGCGGCCGGTCCACCACCGGCGCCGGCGGAACCGGGCTGCGCCGCAGTGCCGCCACCCACCGACGTCGGCGCGTCGCCGGCCGCCTGCGGTGCTAGCCCGTCACCGGCCAGCGCGTCAGGGCCGACGACGCCCGGGGCGCTCAGCCCGTCGGTCGCGGCGGGCCCGCCCACCGCTCCGCCGTCGGCGAGAGTGCCGGGAGCGCTGAGGTAACCGGTCTGCTGGACCGTGCTGCCGCAGGCCGACAGCGCGAGGACCAGTCCACCGGCGACCGCGGGGAGGAGCGATCGGCGCCTCATGCGAACGGGGTCGGGTTGGAGTCGTACACGAACCGGTTCGCGTTGCCGTCGTAGCGCATCGAGCGGAAGTGCGACGGCGCCCACAGCTTGTTGGGGCCGAACATCGTGCGGTACGTCGTGCCCGCCGAGATCTGCGAGCCGAGCCGGCGCAGGCCGTCGCGCAGGTTGGTGCCGGTGATGTCGCTGCCGCCGTAGCCCTTGGCGGCCGTCTGGATGAGGAGCAGCGACTGGCACAGGCGCTGCGAGATGCCGAAGTTGGAGAGGCTCTCCCTCGCCGCAGGGAACTGCTTGTTGATCTCCCGGCACGTGGCGAACGTCGGGTCCGTGAAGAGGGCAGGTTCCCGCAGCAGGTCCACGTCCTGGGTCGGCATGTAGCCCAGAACGATCGCGCCGTCCAGCTGGTTGTTCTTCTCCCCTGCAGGGAAGTTCACCGGTCCGTCGTTGCTGCTGAGCACGTAGCGCGGGTAGTAGCGCTGGTTGTCGGCGTATCCGCCGAAGAAGCCCATCATCCCACCGGAGGACAGCGAGACCACGGTCTTCACGCCTTCGGACTGGAAGGCCAGCACCGCCGACTGCACCGCGGCGATGGAGTTGGACAGCTCCGACATCGAGTTGGCGTAGGTGATCCGGTAGCTCCTCGTCTCGATGCCGTTCGCCTTCGCCACCTTCGTGTACTCGGCCTCAGCGGCGCGGAAGCCGGGGGCGTCGTAGACGACCAGCCCGACCTTCTCCCCTCGCTTGGCCGCGCCCTTGGCGATGGTCAGCTTGGCGAGCTCG
>SCTD01000357.1 GCA_004299215.1 Frankiales bacterium
GTCGAAGACGACCTGCCGCATCTCCAGCGCCATGGGACGAAACGTAACGCGGAGGCGGAAGGGAATCGAACCCTCCAGGACGAGATGCTCGCCCTCACCGGTGTTGAAGACCGGGACGCCCACCAGGAACGCGCACGCCTCCCCGGCCGGAAGCCGACCGTACGACGAAGCCTATGCAGACCGGGGTCCCACCCGCCAGCTCCCTCCGCGGCAGGCCCTACTCGCGGCCGGCGATCCGGGTGAAGGAGGACCCGCCGTCCGTCGACTGCACGATCTCGTCCTCCAGGGCGACGACGACCGTCGAGGCGTCGACAGCCGTGAAGGCCTGCGGCGCAGCGCCGGCGCTGCCCCGACGGGACCACGTCAGACCGCCGTCCGACGACAGGTGCACCGACCCGTCCGTCGCGACGGCCCACAGCGCGGCGTCGACGGGCCAGGCGAGGAAGACCAGGAGCGGCGCGCCCTCGACCTGGCTGAAGCGCGCGCCCCCGTCGGTGGAGCGGACCGGGCCGTGCTGCGTGGTCGCCAGCACCACTGCTGCGTCCGCGGGCGACACCGCGAGCGACGTGGGCGCGACGTCCGTCGCGCCCGTGGTCCACGACCGCCCGTCCCTCGTCGACCGGACTGCACCGTCGAAGCCGACGACGACGCCGGAGGCAGCCGCGACCGCATGGAAGTCCGACTCCCCCGCCCGGGACAGGACCGACCACGTCCTGCCGCCGTCCGTGCTCTCGATGAGCCCGACCGGGTCGGGCAGGTCGTCGCGGGGACCGGGATGCCCACTGGCGTAGAAGTGATCGGGTCCGGCGACCGCGAAGCCCATCAGGTCGGTGGTCGTACGACCGACGCGCGTGACCTCGCGGTCCCCGACCACCATCAGGCCGACGTGGGTGCCGAGGTAGACCCTGCCGTCGGCGGGGTTGACCGCGACCCCGTGCAGGTGCCCGGCCTCCGCCGGCACGACAGGCAACCCGTCGGACGACGTGGCCGACGAGGTGCCGCAGCCGGTCAGGACCAGGACGGCGAGCAGGGCAGGGACGCGCATGGTCGACCACCCTGTCACGCGGCGACGAGCTCCACGCCGTGCCCCTGCACCGAGCTCCGGTACCTGCGGAGCTCCTGCCGGGCGACGCCGCGGGGTGCCAGGGACCAAGGTCCCCTCCGGCCGGGACCCAGGACCGGGGCCGGGCCGCGTCGCCTGCCGGAGACTGACGGCGACGCACCGACCAGCAGGAGGACGTCGTGGCCCGACTCATCCCCGACCCCCGGGGCGCCTTCACCCTCGTCGACAGCCTGGCCCGCGGAGCGGTCGGGAACGCCCGCACCGCCGCCGCAGCGATCGCGGAGCAGGTGGCGGACCGCAGGCAGCTCGCCCCGGTGGACGCACCGGCCGGCCCCGGCTCGTTGGCACGGATCGCCCGGGCCGAGGCGGTCGAGCTGCTCCGCAGCCGCGACGTCGGGCGCCTGGCGTACATCGCCCGGCCCGGCGTGCCGGACGTGGTGCCGGTGAACTTCACCGTGCACGGCGGGCACGCCTACGTGCGGACCGGGGTCGGACCGAAGCTCCAGGCGGCCGAGCGGGGCGACCGGCTGGTGCTCGAGGTGGACGCCATCTCCGAGGAGGCGCACACCGGCTGGAGCGTCGTCGCCAGCGGCCGGGCGCGCCGGCTGACCACCCGCGAGGTGCACGCGCTGCCGCCGGAGGCGCTGCCGACCACGTGGGCGAACGGCCCCCGCTTCGCGCTGCTGGAGATGGACCTGCAGCGCGTCGAGGGCCGCCGCCTCAGCTGACCGGCTACTTCGGGGGCATCCGGATGCCGCCGTCGACGCGCACGACCTCGCCGTTGGCGTAGGTGTTCGTCAGCAGCTCGACGACCATCGAGGCGAGCTCGTCGGAGGTGCCGAGGCGCTTGGGGAACAGCACGTTCGCCCCGAGCTGGGCCTTGAACGCCTCCGAGGCCTCGCCCTCGCCGTAGATCGGGGTGTCGATCAGGCCGGGCGCGACGCAGTTGAGGCGGATCCCGGCGGCCGACAGGTCCCGCGCGACGGGCAGCGTCATGCCGACGACCCCGCCCTTGCTGGCGGAGTACGCCGCCTGGCCGATCTGGCCGTCGAACGCCGCGACCGAGGCCATCGTGACGATGGACCCCTTCTGGCCGTCGGCGTCCACGGCGTCGTGGCGGGACATCGCCGTGGCGGCCAGCCGCACGCAGTTGAAGGTCCCGACGAGGTTGACCGCCAGCACCTTCTGGAAGGCACCGAGGTCGTGAGCCGAGTCGTACGAGCCGTCACGTCCGATGGTGCGCGACGCCCAGCCGATCCCGGCCGCGGTCACCAGCGTGCGCAGCGGGCCGTGCTCCTCCGCGGCGGCGATCGCCGCGATGACCTGGTCCGGGTCGGTGACGTCGGCGCGCACGTAGCCGCCGCCGACGCTCTTCGCGACCGCCTCGCCCTTGTCGTCCTGCAGGTCGACGACGACGACGGAGGCGCCGCGGGCAGCGAGCGCGCGGACGGTGGCCTCACCGAGGCCGGAGGCCCCTCCGGTGACGACGGACGAGGTACCGGTCAGGTCGAGCACGTGGAGCTCCTTCAGGTCGGGTGTGGACCCCATTGCAGCAGGCCGCTCGCGACGTAGCCTCGCCGGATGGCAGGGGCGGTGGTGCTGGCAGGCGGCCGCTCGTCGCGGATGGGCCGGTCCAAGGCCGATCTGGAGTGGCACGGGTCGACCCTGCTTCAGCACGTCGTCGAGCGGGTGCGCGACGGCGCCGGCGGCCCGGTGGTCGTGGTCCGCGCGCCCGGTCAGACGCTGCCGGAGCTGCCCGCGGACGTCGAGGTCGTCGAGGACGAGGTCGCCGGGCGCGGTCCGCTGCAGGGCCTCGCCGGCGGGCTGACCGCCCTGGCCGGGCGGACCGACGTCGCCTTCGTCTGCGCCACCGACCTGCCCTTCCTCCACCCGGCGTACGTCCGGCGCGTCCTCGCCGGGCTCGGCGACGCCGAGATCGCGCTGCCGGTCGTCGGCGGGTTCGGCCAGCCGCTGGCCGCGGCCTACCGCACCGCACTCGCGCAGCGGGTCCGGGAGCTGCTGGCGGCCGGCAGCACCCGACCCGCCGACCTGCTCGCGACGTGCGCGGTGGCGGTCCTCGACGAGGCGTTCCTCCTCGCCGACGACGAGCTGCGCGCAGCCGACCCGCAGCTCGACTCCGTCGTCGGCGTCAACGACCTCCAGGAGTACGACCTGGCCCGGGCGCGCACCTAGGGTCGGGGTGGTGCAGCGGCTGACCTCGTACGCGTCAGGGGGCGGCTGCGCGTGCAAGATCCCGCCGGGTGAGCTCGAGGAGGCCGTCCGCGGCCTGACCGGGCACCGCTCACCCGACCTGCTGGTCGGCCTCGACGACGGCGACGACGCTGCCGTGGTCCGCATCGACGCGCGGACGGCGCTGGTCGCCACGGCCGACTTCTTCACGCCGGTCGTCGACGACGCGTACGACTGGGGTCGCATCGCAGCGGCCAACGCGCTGTCCGACGTCTACGCCATGGGGGGCCGCCCGGTGGTCGCCGTGAACCTGGTCGGCTGGCCGCGGGACCGGCTGCCGACCGAGCTGATGGCCGAGGTGCTGCGTGGCGGTGCGGACGTCGCCGCCCTCGCCGGCTGCCACGTGGCCGGCGGGCACAGCGTCGACGACCCGGAGCCGAAGTACGGCATGGCCGTCACCGGACTGG
>SCTD01000358.1 GCA_004299215.1 Frankiales bacterium
GCTTCGCACGTCCCGAGATGTTCCAGCCGCAGATGGCCGAGCTCCTGGCGATGGTGGAGGCGGGGACGCTGACGCCCGTGGTCGGTGGCACGTACCCGATGTCGGACGTGCGCCGGGCGCACGAGGACCTCCGCGGCCGCGCGTCGCAGGGCAAGCTCGTGCTGGACGTGCGCGGCTGAGCCGCACCGTGTCGGCGCCGGTGTGGGAGGACGGCGGCTGGACGCCGCTTCCGGTCCTGTCCGGCCGTGTCACGGCCGACGTCTGCGTGGTCGGGCTCGGCGGATCGGGCCTGGCCGCCGTCGACGAGCTGCTGGGGCGCGGGGTCTCCGTGCTGGGCATCGACGCGGGGCCGGTCGGCGGTGGTGCGGCCGGCCGCAACGGCGGCTTCCTGCTGGCCGGCCTCGCCGACCCGTACCACCGGGTCGTGGCGTCGCTGGGGCGCGCCGCTGCGTCGTCGCTGCACGCGCTGACGCTGGCCGAGATGGACCGCATGACCGCGATGACGCCCGACGCGGTCCGCCGGGTCGGATCGCTGCGGGTCGAGGACGAGCCGGCGGGCCTGGCCGACTGCGCCGAGCAGGCGGCCGCGCTGCGTGCCGACGGCTTCGCCGTCGAGGAGTACGACGGCGTCGAGGGCCGCGGCCTGCTCTTCCCCGACGACGGCGCCATGCAGCCGCTCCGACGCTGCCGATCCCTGGCCCTGCAGGCGGTCTCACGCTCGGCCCGGCTGCACGAGCACTCCCCCGCCCTCGACATCGGCCCCGGTCGTGTCACGACGCCGGACGGGGTCGTGGACTGCGCTGCCGTGGTGGTCGCGGTCGACGGCCGCCTCGAGCAGCTGCTGCCGGAGCTGGTGGGGCGGCTGCGCACGGTGCGCCTGCAGATGCTGGGGACGGCACCCGACCCCGTGGTCTCGGTGCCCCGCCCGGTCTACCTGCGCGGCGGCTTCGAGTACTGGCAGCAGCTACCCGACGGACGCCTCGCCGTCGGGGGCTTCCGCGATGTGGGTGGGGACGCCGAGGAGACCTCGTCGGCGGATCCCGCCGAGCCGGTGCAGGCGGCGATCGAGCAGCTGCTCCGTACCCGTATCGGGAGCACCGCCCCGGTCACCCACCGGTGGGCGGCGTCGGTGGGCTACACGGCCACCGGGCTCCCGTTCCTGGGCGAGGTACGCGACCGGGTGTGGGCCGCCGGCGGCTACTCCGGCACCGGCAACGTCGTGGGTGCGCTGTGCGGTCGCGCAGCAGCGGCGCGGGCGGTCGGTGGCCGGCACCCCGCGACGGCGTTCGAGGGGCTGGCCTGACGGCCGGGGCAGGCCGGCGGCCCCGCCTCACGCCGGGTGCGCCTCGGCCCCGTCCTCGCCGGCATCCTCGAGCGTGACCAGCCGTGGGCAGGCGCAGCCCCAGTCGTCGTGCCAGGCGCGCCTGCAGCCGGGCGGGTACTCCAGCGGCCGGATCACCCGCGCGGGGTTCCCCGCCACCAGCACGTCGTCCGGCACGTCCCGGGTCACGACGGCGCCTGCGGCGACCACGACCCGCTTCCCGATCGTCACGCCGGGCAGGATCATCGCCCGCGCGCCGATCCAGCTGCCGTCCCCGATGTGCACCGGCGCCTCGACGTGCGGCTTGCCCTCCACGCCATGGCTGTTGCTGTCCATGACGTAGACCTCGTTCGCGAGGGCCACGTCGTCGCCGATCGTGATCTCGCGGACGGAGATGACCACCGAGCCGGAGTTGATGAAGACCCGGTCGCCGATCCGCAGCCGCCCCCAGCCGCTGATCAGCGTCAGCCGGTGCGCGGACCAGACCTTGAAGTCGTCGCCGATCTCGAGGTCGGTGGCGTCGATGCGCGGCCGCCCCAGGACGATCGCCTTGCGGCCGACCTTGCTCACCCCGCGCAGCGCCCACCTCGCCTTGGCCCGCTGCCGGTACTCCGCCGCGTACCACTGCAGCGCGATCCTGCGGTTCTCGAGATCCACACACGGAGCCTAGGTGGGGGCTGCCTACAGTGACGGGCATGGACGACCAGGTGCAGTGCTCGGCGAAGGGCTGCCGTGCGGATGCCCGCTTCGTCCTGGTGTGGAACAACCCGAAGGTGCACACCCCCGACCGCGAGAAGACCTGGGTGGCCTGCGAGGACCACCGCACGCCGCTGTCCGACCACCTCGACGTCCGCGGCTTCCTGCGCCGGGTGGACCCGCTCGCGTCCTAGGACGCCGTGCGCGCGCCCTGGCGTACGGAGTCGAGCGCCGTCTGCAGCGCCGCCACGAAGCGGGTCGGCGCCGCGGAGCACGCCTCGTGGTCGGCGTCGAGCAGCACCGGCTCGACACCGAGGGCAGCGGCCAGGGCGTGCTGCTTGCGCGGCGGCACCAACCGGTCCCGGGTCATGACGACGACGGCCCGCGGCTGCGTCAGCGACCCCGCCCAGCCGCTGCTGTCGAACCGGCCCAGCTCCCGACCTGCCTCGGCGAGGTCCCGGGCGCTGCCGCGGGACAGCTCGGAGGCCACCCAGTCGCTCTCGCGCGCCGGGGCACCGGCCAGCCGCATCCCGGTCCGCCACGACCCGTGCGGGAAGAGCCCGAGCAGCAGCCGGAGCGCGCCCATGGTCCGCCAGAAGACCTTCATCCTGGGGTCGCTCCAGTCGAGCGCGGTCGCGCAGAGCACGAAGCCGCCGACCAGGTCGGGGTGCCGCTGCGCCAGCAGCTGGGTGACGGGGCCGCCCATGGAGTAGCCGACGACGACGGCCGGTGGCAGGCCGAGCGCCGCGAGCACCCCGGCGGCGTCGTCGGCGCAGTCGGCCAGCCGGAAGCGGGTCGAGGCGCGCAGGCCCCGGCCGTGCCCGCGCAGGTCCATCGCCAGCACCCGGTAGCCGGCCCGCTCGAGCGGCGCGTAGGCGTGCAGCCAGTTGAGGTCCGACGGGAACATCCAGCCGTGGACCAGCAGCACGGGCAGGCCGGCGCCCCCGCTGTCGCGGACGAAGAACTCCCCGCGTCCGGGGACGAGGACCGTACGGCCGGGTGGCAGCGGACGCGGGGGCACCGGGGCCGTGCGCGGCGCGGTCCGGGAGCGTCGTGGCATGCCTCCAGTGTGTGGCACGGGCCACGTTCGTGACCCGCCGGGCAGGTGCCCTGGACTGTCCGGCGAATCCCACTTGGTAACGTCCAGGTCTCAGCCGACCGTCACCCAGCCCCCAGGGGGTTCTGCCGTGCTGCACGCCAAGCCGGGTCCCGGCCTGCGCGCCCGTCTCCTGCCGGTCCTGCTGCTCTCGCTGATGACCGCGGCCTTCGCCGGCCTGGTCGCCGTCCAGCCGGGGGCCGACGACGACGCCTCGGTCCTCGCCTACGCCGCCACGCCGCTGCAGGCCCTGGAGCTGGAGCAGCCGGCCGTCGTGGAGCGCGAGCAGGCTCGCGCGTCCCGCTCGCGGCGGATCGAGCAGCAGGAGGCGGCCCGGGCCGCAGCCCAGGCCAAGGCAGCGGCCGAGGCCAAGGCGAAGGCGGCGGCGGCGGCCAAGGCAGCGGCGGAGGCCAAGGCCAAGGCGGATGCCACGTCCAAGGCCACGGCGACGTCGAGCATGTCCGTCCCCGCTGCGGCGAGCCGCATCAGCGGCCGCTGCCCCGTCCCGAACGCGACCTTCACCGACACGTGGGGCGCACCCCGGTCCGGCGGCCGGACCCACAAGGGCACGGATCTGAT
>SCTD01000359.1 GCA_004299215.1 Frankiales bacterium
GACTCGATCGCCGGCGGGCCGAGGCCGGACGACCTTGTCGCGCTGACGGCGAGCGGCCGCGGCACCCTGCTCGGCTTCTCGCCCCGGCGGGGCCGGTGGGTCGACCTCGACCCGCAGGGGCTCGTCGCCCGTACCGGCGCGACGTCCGACGTGCAGGCGGTCCGGGGCGGCTTCACCGCGCTCGGGCCGGGGCACCTGCTCACCTACCGCGGGCCGGTGGGCGTCGACATCCCGCCGCGGACGACCGCTGTCGCCCCCCGGCGATGAGACGCCGCTGCATCGCTCTCGCGGTCTGCGCCGTCGCCCTGCTCGTGACCCCGGCCGCGACGGCTCAACCCGGCTGCGACGGTGTGCGCACCGACGGAGCCTGGACCGTGGTCGCCTCGCCGGAGCTCCCGCAGCGACCGGTCGACACGGCCCGAGCCGCCGATCCCGACAGCACCAGCGGCAGGCAGATCAGCGCGTACGCCGTCGACCGCGAACGACGTGAGCGCCTCTACGTCACGAACGGCGTCGCCGTGCTGCGCAGCTCGGACGGCGGGTGCAGCTGGGAGGAGGTGTTCTCCCCGCCGGCGGTGCCCTCGCCCGAGCTGCCGTTCACGGCGCAGGACGCGGTGGTGGTCGACGTGCTGGTCCCGGTCGGCGGCGGCGGCCGCGTGCACCTGCTCGTGCAGGCCGGCGGGACCGGTCGGCCGTACGTCCTGACCAGCCCTGACGGCCGCGCTCCCTACGCCGCCGCCGGCTCCGGGCTGCCCCCGACCGCCGACACCTGCACCACGTCCCTCGCCAGACGCTGCCGCCTGCAGAGCGCGCCGAGCGACCCGGACCGACTGCTGCTGACGCTGACCGGCCCGGCGCCGCTGCAGGCGACCGGTCGCCTCCTGGTCAGCGACGACGCCGGCGCGACCTGGTCCGCCCGGCCGAACCCCGATCCGGGGCAGCAGCAGGCGGCGCTGCCCAGGACGCTCTACGAGCAGCTCGCGGTGGACCCGTTCGACGCGGACCGCCTCTACGCGCTGGTCAGCGAGATCCTTTGGCAGTCCGGGGACTTCGGCCGCAGCTGGCGCCGGCTCGATGTGCGGGACGGGGTGCGCGACCTGTCCCTGCTCGACGTGGCGCGGCAGCAGGGGATGCCCGCGCGGGTGCGCACCTTCCAGCCCGGCGCGTTCGGGGGCGACCCCGGACTGCTCGAGTCGCGCGACGGGGGCGAGGAGTTCCGGCTGCGGCCGGCACTGGACCTGCTCGGGGACCTCACCTCCGTCGCGCACGGGGCGGACCTCGACGAGCTCGTCGTCACGACGGAGAACGACCCCGCCCGCAACGTCCACGTCTACGTGGCCGACCGCGACCTGTGGGCGCCGGTCAACACGCTCGGCGAGCGGGGGGCCGGCCTCACCGACGTGCAGGCGACCGCCGGCGCCGACCCCGACTACTGGTTCCGCGGCCCACAGGGACTGGCCCGCCTCGATCTCGACGCCGTCGGCAGCATCCAGGTGGTGCTGCCCGACCCGCCGGTACGTCGATGCGCACCGGCGGGTCGGG
>SCTD01000360.1 GCA_004299215.1 Frankiales bacterium
AGCTGATGGCCCTCGCCCTGGCCGCTCAACCCCTCGAGGGGCCCGATCGGACCTGGGTCGACCTGTGCGCAGGCCCCGGTGGCAAGGCGGCGCTGCTGCAGGCGCTCGCGGCCGAGCGCGGGGCGCGGCTGGTCGCCTTCGAGGCCCAGCACCACCGCTCGCGGCTGGTGCGGCGCAGCGGCGTCCCGGCGGTCGTCACCACGGACTCCCGCACGCCGCCGCTCGCACCCGGCAGCGCCGACCGGGTGCTGCTCGACGCCCCCTGCAGCGGGCTGGGTGCGCTCCGCCGCCGCCCGGAGGCCCGCTGGCGGCGGCAGCCCTCGGACCTGCCCGGCCTGACCAAGCTGCAGGGCCGGCTGCTCGACGCCGCCGCCGGGCTGCTCCGCCCCGGCGGTGTGCTCGCGTACGTCACCTGCTCCCCGCACCTGGCCGAGACGGTGGTGCCGGTGTCCGACGTCCTGCGCCGGCACCCGGAGCTCGAGCAGCTCGACGCGCGCCCGCTGCTCCCGGGGGTGCCGGACCTCGGCGACGGCCCTGCCGTCCAGCTCTGGCCGCACCTGCACGGCACCGACGCCATGTACCTCGCCGTGCTGCGCCGTAGAATTTCCGCCCACACCTGAGGAGCCTGTCCCGTGTCGCGTCGTGCCCAGATCTCGCCGAGCATCCTGTCGGCCGACTTCGCGCGGCTGTCCGACGAGCTCGCCCGGATCGACGGCGCTGCCGACTGGGCGCACGTCGACGTCATGGACAACCACTTCGTCCCGAACCTCACCCTCGGCCTCCCCGTCGTCGAGGCCATCCTCAAGAGCAGCTCGATCCCGGTGGACTGCCACCTGATGATCGAGGACCCGGACCGCTGGGCCCCGGCGTACGCCGAAGCGGGCGCGGGCAGCGTCACCTTCCACGTGGAGGCGGCCGCGGCGCCGGTGCGGCTGGCGCGCGCGCTCCGCACGGAGGGCGCCCGCGCGGGCATGGCGCTCAAGCCCGCGACGCCGGTGGAGCCGTACGCCGACCTGCTCCCCGAGCTGGACATGCTGCTGCTCATGACCGTCGAGCCGGGCTTCGGCGGCCAGGCCTTCCTCGACGTCGTGCTGCCGAAGATCCGGCGCGCGCGGCAGCTGATCGGCGACTCGGGCGTCTGGCTGCAGGTCGACGGCGGCGTGAGCGCGAGCACGATCGAGCAGTGCGCGGAGGCCGGCGCCGACGTCTTCGTCGCGGGCTCGGCCGTCTACGGCGCCGGTGACCCGTCGAAGGCGATCGCAGCGCTGCGGGCCCAGGCGGCACCGCTGGTCGAGGCGACGCGGTGAGCGAACGCGTGCTGATCGCGGACGACGACCCTGACATCGCCCGCTTCGTGGAGATCAACCTGGGTCTCGAGGGGTTCGAGGTCGAGGTCGTGCACGACGGCCAGGCAGCACTCGACGCCGTCCGTGCCAACCCACCGGACCTGCTGCTGCTGGACGTGATGATGCCCGTCCTCGACGGCGTCGCGGTGCTGCGGGCGATCCGGTCCAACGCCGCGACGGCGGCGCTGCCGGTCGTGCTGCTGACGGCCAAGTCGCTGTCCGCGGACAAGGTCGTGGGCCTGACCGCGGGCGCCGACGACTACATCGTCAAGCCGTTCGACACGCTCGAGCTGATCGCCCGGGTCCAGACCACCCTGCGCCGCACGGCCGAGGTGCGCTCCACCTCGCCGCTCACCGGCCTGCCGGGCAACCACCGGATCGACCTGGAGATCGCCGCCCGCGCGCGGAGCCTGGAGCCGTACGCCGTCTGTCACGTCGACCTCGACGAGTTCAAGAGCTTCAACGACGCCTACGGCTTCCTGCGCGGCGACAAGCTGCTCCTGGCGCTCTCGGTCTGCCTGCA
>SCTD01000361.1 GCA_004299215.1 Frankiales bacterium
CTCCCCCGTGAGGACTCCAGGTAGACGAAGTAGCCGAAGTTCGCCAGGGCGGAGACGACGCCGTAGACGAGTCCGCCGAGCTCCAGCCCGGGGATCACCGCGAAGACGACGGCGACGACGATGCTGACGATGATGCCGTCGACGATCCGGGCACCGAAGCGCGAGAGGAGGGAGCCGTACGGGCTGCGCGCCGGAGGTGGCGGCGGCCAGCCCTCGCCGGTCGGTGTCGCATCGGACATGGTCCGCCCCTTCCAGCCGGCTGCTCGTTCGCGGCGGACGCTACAGACGGGCGGCGGCTGAGGGAAGCCGCCGGGCCGTGGGGCGGCGTGCTCAGGACGTGGGCCAGCGGCTCGTCGCTGACCTCCCTTGCGCGGCCAGGACGAACCAGGGCAAAGTAGAACGCGTTCCACCACCCAGCCCTGGAGAGCGAGCGCGTGACCACGTTCCTCGCGTTCACGACCATCGGCCTGGTCGCCGGCTGCATCTACGCGCTGACCGCGACCGGGCTGGTCGTGACCTACACGACGTCCGGCGTCTTCAACTTCGCGCACGGCGCCATCGGGATGGTCGCGGCGTTCACCTACTGGCAGCTGTCCGTCGAGTGGGACTGGCCGGTCCCGCTGGCGCTGGCCGCCGTCCTGCTGGTGCTGGCTCCGCTGTTCGGGGCGATCGTCGAGCGGCTGCTCATCCGCCCCGTGCAAGGTGCGGCGGTCGACCTGAGCCTGGTCGTCACCCTCGGGCTGCTGCTGTTCCTGATCGGGCTGGCCAGCCTGCTCTGGCGACCCACGACTGCCCGCAACCTGCCGGAGTTCTTCCCCGGCCAGAGCGTGCAGGTCGGCAGCCTGGCCGTGAAGCACAACCAGCTAGCGATCGTGGCCGTGGCGCTGATCGTCGCGGTGGGGCTGAAGTGGTTCTTCTCCCGCACGCGCACGGGCATCGCCATGCGCGCGGTCGTCGACGACCCCTCGCTCGCAGCGCTGGCCGGCTGCACCCCCGCGCGGATCCAGCAGCTGTCCTGGGCGCTGGGGGCGACGCTCGCCTCGCTGGCCGGCATCCTGCTGGCCCCGCTGGTGACGCTCGACATCTTCGTGCTGACCCTGTTGGTCATCAACGGCTACGCCGCGGCGCTCGTCGGGCGGCTGAAGAGCCTGCCGATGACGGCGGCCGGGGCGATCGTGCTCGGGCTCAGCATCAGCTACGCCGTCGGCTACCTGCCGAGCGGCGGCTGGCTGTCGGAGGTGCAGGGGGTCATCCCCATGCTCTTCCTGTTCGTGGTGCTCGTGCTCCTGCCGCCGGCCCGGCTGCGCACCGGGGGCGGCCAGGCACCGGCCACTCCGACCGTGCCCGGCCTGCGCCAGTCGCTCGTCGCCGCAGGCGGTCTCGTGGTCGTCGCCGTGGTGCTCTCGCTGGTCCTCGGCCCCAGCGGGCTGGCCACGGGCGGCCGGGTCTTCGTCGTCGCGCTCACGCTGCTGTCCCTCGTCCTGCTCACCGGCTACAGCGGCCAGGTCTCGCTCTGCCAGCTCACCTTCGTCGGGCTGGGGGCGTACGCCATGGGCACCTGGGGGCACGGCGGCTCCCTGCTCGGCGTCGTCGGGGCGGTCGTCCTCGCCGGCGCCGCAGGTGCCCTGGTCGCGCTGCCCACGCTGCGGCTGCGCGGGCTCTACCTCGCGCTCGCGACGTACGCCTTCGCCAACGCGATGGACGTCCTGTTCTTCGGTCAGCGCTTCGGGCGGGGCAGCCTCGAGGTGGAGCGGGTCAGCCTGCCGGGGATCCCGACGGAGTCGGACCGGGCCTTCTTCCTGCTCACCGCCGTCGTCTTCGCGGTGGCGGCGGTCGGGGTGCTCGCGCTGCGCCGTGGGCCGTTCGGCCGGCGGGCGACGGCCATCGCCGACTCACCCGCGGCCTGCGCGACGCTCGGGCTGGACGTGAACCGCACGAAGCTCGTCATCTTCACGCTGTCGGCCGCCCTGGCCGGCCTCAGCGGAGCGCTCCTGGGCGGGCTGCGCGGCACCGTCGGCGCCGACGAGTTCGCTGCCCTGGGCAGCGCGCTGCTGCTGCTCGTGCTGCGCATCGGCGGCATCAACACGGTCACCGGCGCGCTGTTCGGCGCGCTCGTCGTGTCGCTGTTCCCGGTGCTGCAGGACAACGTGCCCGGGCTGTCCAACCTGTCCTACCTGCTCACCGGGCTGGCCGCGCTGAGCGTCGGCCGCGACCCGAACGGGATCGGCGGGCGGCTGTCCGAGGCCGGTGAGAAGCGGCGGCACCGCAAGGAGGCGGCCGCCCGCGAGCTGCCGCCGCCGTACACCTCGACCGAGCCGGACCGGGAGGCCGACCTTGTCCTCCGCTGACCCGGTGCTCGCCGTCGAGCAGGTCTCCGTCCGGTTCGGCGGGGTCCAGGCGCTGGACGCGGTCACGCTGTCCGCGGAGCCGGGCCGGGTCACCGGGCTGATCGGGCCGAACGGCGCCGGCAAGACCACGATGTTCAACGTCATCACCGGGCTCGAGGCACCCGGCTCCGGGCGCGTCAGCATCGGCGGCCGGGACGTCAGCGGGCTGTCCGCGCACAAGCGGGCCCGGCTCGGTCTCGCCCGGACCTTCCAGCGGCTCGAGATCTTCGGCTCCATGACGGCCCGCCAGAACGTCCTGGCGGCCGCGGAGTTCCGCAACGGCTGGGCCCGCGACCGGACCGACGCCGGTGCCGCCGCCGATGCGATCCTCGATCGGGTCGGGCTGTCGGCGGTGGCCGGCGCGCGCGCCGACGCGCTGCCGACCGGGCTCGCGCGGCTGGTGGAGCTGGGGCGTGCGCTCGCGACGCAGCCGTCGCTGCTGCTGCTCGACGAGCCGGGGTCCGGTCTCGACAGCACCGAGACCGAGGCGCTCGGCGACCTGCTGCTCGACCTCGCCGCCGACGGCATGGCGGTGCTGCTCGTCGAGCACGACGTCGAGCTGGTCATGCGCATCTGCGACACCGTGCACGTCCTGGACTTCGGGCGTCGCATCGCGAGCGGCAGCCCGGCCGAGGTCCAGGCGGACCCGGCCGTGCAGGCGGCCTACCTCGGCGCCGAGGCGGGTGCGGCATGAGGACGCCGCCCGCGCTCGAGCTCGTCGGCGTCAGCGCCGGCTACGGCCGCATCGAGGTGCTGCACGAGGTCAGCCTGCAGGTCCCGGCCGGCTCGGTCTTCGCGCTGCTCGGACCGAACGGCGCGGGCAAGTCCACGACGCTGCAGGTCGCCTCGGGTGACGTGGTGCCGACGGCCGGCTGCCTGCACGTGGCCGGGACGCACGTCAACGGCAGCAGCCCCGACGCGCTGGCCCGGGCGGGGGTCTGCCGGATCCCGGAGGGGCGGGGCGTCTTCCCGAACCTCACCGTCGTGGAGAACCTCCGCATGTGGACCTACGCCGGCGGCCTGACGCCGGCCGAGGTGCAGGAGCGGACCTTCGCCCGCTTCCCGAAGCTCGGCGACCGGCGGGGCCAGCTGGCGGGGACGCTCTCCGGCGGCGAGCAGCAGATGCTGGCGATGTCGCGCGCGATCGTCGCCGATCCCGACGTGCTGCTGCTCGACGAGATCTCGATGGGCCTCGCGCCGCTGGTGGTGGCGGAGCTCTACGAGCTCGTGGGATCCCTTGCGCAGGAGGGGATCAGCCTGCTGCTCGTCGAGCAGTTCGCGCGCACCGCGCTGGCCGTCGCGGACTACGCGGCCGTGATGACGCAGGGACGCATCGCGATGGTCGGCCAGCCCGGCGACGTCGCCGACTTCGTGTCCGAGGCCTACCTGGGAGGCGCCGCATGAGCATCCGCCCCGTCCGTGCCCTGAGCCTGCTCAGCGGGCTGGCCTGCCTGACCACGGCGCTGATCCCCGCCGTGACGGCCAGCGCGGAGGAGGAGCCGGGGTCGCAGCTGGACTCGTACGCCCTGCACGCCGATGCCTCGTCGTTCCGCGTGCGGCAGGGGACCGAGCAGATCGAGGTCGTGCTCCCGCAGTCGCTGGCGCAGCTGCGGAACGGCCCCGTCGGCTTCGCGCAGTCCTCGACCGCGTGGCCGGGGACGTACGCCGGCAACGTCGGGTCGTTGCTCATCCTCGCTGCCGACGCGCCTCCCGAGGCCGCGGCGCTCAACAGCCCGCTGCGGGCCGAGGCGAGGACCGGCTCCGGCCCGAGCGAGGTCACCAACACCGACTTCCCCGGCACGACCATGCGGGCCGCGGCCACCGCGCAGGAGGTGGCCGCCGAGACGACCACCGGCGCGATCGCGGCGCTCCCCGTCGGCGAGCTCGGCAGCAGCGGCTCGCGCAGCAGCACGACGCTGACCGATGCCCGCACCGGCGTCTCGGTGGCGAGCAGCGTCGTGCGCGACATCTCCTTGCTCGACGGGCAGATCACCATCGGTGCGGTCGCCTCGACCGCGAAGGCCACCACCGACGGCGTACGGACGACGGTCGAGGGCCGCACCGTCGTGACCGACCTCGA
>SCTD01000708.1 GCA_004299215.1 Frankiales bacterium
GGGCCGACACCGGACCGGTCCTGTGCCCGGTGCGCCGCGCCACCGGCCGGCGCTGCCCGGGCTGCGGTGGCACCCGTTCGCTGGTGCGCCTGCTGCACGGCGACCTGCGCGGCTCCGCGGCGGCGCACCCCCTGGGTCCCGCTCTCGGCCTGCTGCTGGTCGCCTGGGCGGCCGGAGGACGGCGTACGACGGGCACCCCGGTCGACCCCCGCAGCTGGCGGCTGAGCCCGCCGGTGGTCGCCCTGCTCGCCGGCTGGCTCGGCTGGGCGGCCTGGCGCGCGAGGCGGCCGGTCAGCCGGTGACCACCCGGCGCAGCCGCTCCTGCACGGCGTCGAGGAGGGAGGCGGCGTCCTCCGCCGGGTCGCCGTCCTCACCGATCAGGTAGACGACGAGGGTCACGGCCTCGGCCTCCCGGACGAGCATCGTGTAGGTCGCGAAGTGCGGGACGCAGCCCCCGTCGGGCCCGCAGGGGATGCTGCGGACCAGCATCCGGTCGCTGTCGGGCGAGCCCTCGCGCTGGCGGACCTCCGCGCGGATCGTGCTGCCCGGGCCGTCGCCGGCCGGGTCCGGCTCGTCCGGGCAGCGGGAGTACTGCTGCTCGTACTCCGCGAACGCCGCGGCGGCGTCGGCGGCGGTCTCGTAGCGGTAGACCTCCTGGTGCAGGCTGCTCCCGCCGACCTCCCGACGCGAGCCCATGACCTGCTCGCCCTGGTCGGTCACCCGGTCGTCGAGCGGGATCCGCCCCTCCCGGCAGGGGTCGGCCGCAGGGGCGAGACTGTCCGGCTCGACGGTCGGGTCCACGACCCAGCCGGGGAGCTCGGCGCGGCCGGCCTCCTCCGGGGTGAGCAGGACGTCCGGCAGGAACCACGGCCGGGGGGACGGCGTCGGCGAGCGCTCGGGCTCGGAGCTCGCGAACGGGGCCGGGCGCAGCTCGTCGGGCTCGCCCAGCCCGGTCAGCGCGACCGCGGTGCCGCCGGCCAGCACGAGCGCGACGGCTGCGGCCGCCCCGGTCGCGACCCGACGACGACGTCGTCGCTGGTCGCCCCGCGCGCGGAGCAGTGCCCCTCACACGCACGGCGGGCGGATCCGGTTGCACGATGCCCCGGATCGTCCGCACCCGGCGAGCCGCCACGCGAGGGGAGGCGGCGGCTGGGACAGTCGGACCAGCCATGACCGAGACGCTGAACCGCCCCTCCCGCC
>SCTD01000362.1 GCA_004299215.1 Frankiales bacterium
CCCTACTGGCCGGCATCCACCCCAAGGTGGTCAGCGAGCGGCTCGGGCACGCCAACATCAGCATCACGCTGAACCTGTACTCCCACGTCACCGAGGGGATGGACAGGGACGCCGCCGACCTCGTTGCGCAGCTCCTGGACGGCTGATTCGCGTTTGCAAGCCGTTTGCACGGCACCGCTCCTCCGCAACCCCAGAAACGCAAATGCGCAGGTCAGAGGGCCTGTGCCTGCCGGGCCAGAGCCGTGAGGCGGGACACCGCACGCAGGTACTTCTTGCGGTAGCCGCCTTCCAGCAGCTCCGCCGGGAAGAGCTGGTCCAGCGGCACCCCCGAGGCCAGTACCGGGATGTCCCTGTCGTACAGACGATCTGCCAGCACCACCAGTCGGAGCGCGGCCGCCTGGTCGTGCAGCGGCTGCACGCCGGTCACGCCGACGAGGGTGACGTCGTCGACGAGCGCGCCGTACCTCGACGGGTGAAGCGAGGTCAGGTGGTCCAGCAACGCGTCGAAGCCGTCGCAGGTGGCCCCGTCGACAGCAGCCGTCCGCTCCACGACCACGGCCTCCCCGACCGGCGGCGGAGCGGCGGGCAGTCCACGGTGCCGGTAGTCCTCACCCTCGACCCGGATCGGCTCGAAATGGGCTGAGAGCCCCTGGATCTCGCGCAGGAAGTCCTGTGCGGCGAAGCGCCCCTCGCCGAGCGCACCGGGCAGCGTGTTGGAGGTGGCCGCGACGCGCACCCCGGCGTCGACGAGCTTGCGCAGCAGGGTCGACACCAGCACGGTGTCGCCCGGGTCGTCGAGCTCGAACTCGTCGACGGCCAGCAGCCGGTGCCCGCTCAGCGCCTGGACCGTCGCCCCGAAGCCCAGCGCCCCGACCAGGTGGGTGAGCTCGACGAAGGTGCCGTACGCACGCGGCTCCGGCGCGGCGTGCCAGAGCGACGCGAGCAGGTGCGTCTTGCCCACGCCGTAGCCACCGTCGAGGTAGACACCGGGCCGACGCGCCTGTTCCCTCCCCCTGCCCAGCAAGCGCTTTCGCGGCGGCGCCAGCGTCGTGGCGAACTCCCGGAGCAGCATGACGGCCCGAGCCTGCGACGGGTGCTGCGGATCGGGCAGGTAGGTCTCGAAGCGCGCCCCGTCGAAGCGCGGCGGCGGCACCATGCCCGCCAGCAGGGAGCCCTCCGGTACGACCGGTGCGCGGTCGACCAGGCGGGAGGCGGGCACGAGGGATGAGCCTAGGGTGCAGCGCATGACGACCACTGCCGGTGCCGACCCCTCCGTCGTGGGGCCCTACCTCGCCGAGGCTCTCGCCGACCGCACGTGGCGGACCTGCTCCGTCACGCTCATCGCAGGAGGCAAGAGCAACCTCACCTTCCGCGTGGACGCCGGTGGGACGTCGGTGATCCTGCGGCGCCCGCCGCTCGGTCACGTGCTGCCCACCGCCCACGACATGGTCCGCGAGCACACGGTGATGGAGGCGCTGGCCGAGACGCCCGTGCCCGTCCCCCGGATGCTGCACCTGTGCACCGACGCCGACGTGCTCGGGCAGCCGTTCTACGTCATGGAGCTGGTCGAGGGTCACATCTGCCGGGACTCGCTGCCGGCGGGCTACGCCGACGAGCCGGACCAGCGGCGGGCCATCGGCGAGGGACTGGTCGAGGTGCTGGCCGCGCTGCACGAGGTGGACCCCGCAGCCGTCGGGCTGGAGGGCTTCGGCCGCCCGGAGGGCTACCTGGAGCGGCAGGTGCGTCGCTGGGTGAAGCAGTGGGAGGCCACCCGCATCGAGGGCCACGAGGCGCTGGACCGGCTGGCTGCCGACCTCGCGAGCGCCGTACCGGTCACCCAGCGCAGCACGATCGTGCACGGGGACTACCGGCTGGACAACACGATCCTCGACGCCGAGCAGCCCGGGCGGATCGTGGCCGTCCTCGACTGGGAGATGTCGACTCTGGGCGACCCGCTGGCCGACCTCGGCATCCTGCTCGGCTACTGGTCGCAGGCCGACGACGCCGGCGCCCGCACGCAGGCGCTGGTCGTCCCGGCGGCGACCGTGCTGCCCGGGTTCCCGACCCGTCAGGACGTGGCGGAGCAGTACGCCCGGCTCACCGGGCTCGACCTGACCCCGCTCCCCTGGTACGCCGCGTTCGCCGCCTTCAAGCTCGCCGTCGTCTGCGCCGGGATCGTGGCGCGGGTGCGTGGTGGGGCGATGCTCGGCGACGGCTTCGAGGGGTTCGAAGAGCGCATCGGCCCGCTGGTCGAGATCGGGCGCAGCACGCTGGCGGACCGCCAGGTCTGACCC
>SCTD01000005.1 GCA_004299215.1 Frankiales bacterium
CCGGAGCGACAGCGAGATCGTCTTCATCGACCGGCCGACCGACGACCCCACGGTCCGCCAGCCCGACATCACCCTCGCGCGGACCGAGCTGGGCTGGGAGCCCACGGTCGGGTTCGAGGCCGGCCTGGAGCGGACCATCGAGTGGTTCAGGTCTCACCCCGAGGTCGGCTAGCGTCGCACGCGTGAAGCTGTCCGTACTCGTCCCTGTCTACAACGAGGCCGCCACGCTCAACGCGGCCCTCAAGCGGGTCCTCGACGTCGACTACCCCTGCGACGTCGAGGTCGTCGTCGTCAACGACGGCAGCGTCGACGGCACGGCAGCGATCCTCGACGCGGTCGACGACCCGCGGGTCACCGTCGTGCACCACCCGGTCAACCGGGGCAAGGGCGCGGCCATCCGCACGGCGGCGGAGAGCGCCGGCGGCGACTACATGATCATCTGCGACGCCGACCTCGAGTACGCCCCGGAGGAGATCCCGAGCCTGCTCGCCCCGGTGCTCGCCGGCGAGGCGACGGTCGTCTACGGCACGCGCACCTTCGGCAGCCACACCGCGTACAGCTTCTGGTACGTCCTCGGCAACAAGGGCGTCACGCTCTTCGCCAACGTCCTCTACGACTGCTGGATCAGCGACCTCGAGACCTGCTTCAAGCTCATGCCGCTGCCCCTCTACCGCGAGCTGGACGTCCGCAGCGCGGGCTTCGGCATGGAGGCCGAGGTCACCGGCAAGCTGCTGGTGCGCGGCTACCGGCCGTACGAGGTGCCGATCTCCTACAAGGCGCGCAGCCGCGAGGAGGGCAAGAAGCTCACATGGAAGGACGGCGTCGAGGCGCTGTGGATCCTGACCCGTGAGCGTGCACGCGGGCGCGAGCTGCACCGCTCCGCCACCCGACCCTGACGTCGGACGTGGCGGTCGAGGCGGCCGAGGCGGCCGCCCTCTGGGACGAGGCCCGACGTGGCAAGCACGCCCGGCCGCCGTCCGGCGCACCCGCGCTGCTGCTCACGCTCTGGGTCCGCTGGCTGCCGGTTCTCCTGCTGCTGCTCGGCGCCGAGATGCGGCTGCGTCAGTGGTGGGCCGCCCGGACCCTCTGGCTCGACGAGGCGCTGATCGCGCGCAGCCTGGTCAGCCGCGACTACGTCGGGCTGGTCGCCGAGCCGCTGCAGGGCGACCAGGCGGGCCCCGTGCTCTGGCTGTGGTCCACGCGCCTGTCGCTCGACCTGCTCGGCGAGGGCGAGCGGGCGCTGCGGGTCGTCTCCCTCGCGGCGGGTCTGGCCGCCCTCGTGCTCACGTGGCGGCTCGCCCGCCACCTGCTCCCTCCTGTCCTCGTCCCGGTGGCCGTCGGCCTGACCGTCCTGTCCCCCTCGTTGCTCTACTTCTCCAACGAGGTCAAGCCGTACGCGCTCGACGTCGCGGTCGTGCTCGGCCTGCTCCTGCTCGCGCTCCGGACGCGCTCCGACGTGCGCCCGCTCGCCGCGGCGGGGGTGGTCGCGGTCTGGGCGTCGTACGCCTCGGTCTTCGCCCTCGCCGGTCTCAGCCTGGTGCTCGTGCTGGCAGCGCTGCGGCGTGAGGGACTCCGCGCCGCCGTCCGCACCGCGAGCTGGCTGACCGGGTGGCTGGCGTCGCTGGCGGTGTCGTACGCGCTCGTGCTGCACCGGCTGCGCGAGTCCGAGATCCTCTCCACCTTCTGGGCCGACACCTTCCCCGACGACGCGGGTGACCTGCCGACCTGGTTGCTACGCCGCGCCACGGGGCTGATCCGCGACCCGCTCGAGCTCGCGGTGTGGCCGCTCGCGCTGGCCCTGCTGGCCTACGGGCTGCTCCGGCTGCTCCGCACCCGGCCCCGCGCCACCGTCCTCGCGATGTCACCGGTCCCGCTGGCGCTGGTGGCTGCGGCGATCAGCGCCTACCCCTTCGCGGGGAGGCTCGCGCTGTGGCTCGTCCCGCTCGGCGCCATCGCCCTCGCGGCGGTGCTGCCCGACCGCACCGACCGGGGTCGACCGCTGCTGCTCGGCGCCGTCGCGGTGGCCGTCGTCGCCGCGCCGATGGCGACCCGATCGCTCCCCCAGGTCGTCGACGTCTACGAGCGCAACGAGCTGCGGGCGGTGATGGAGCGACTCAAGGACGCCCGCGAGCCGGGGGACCTCGTGCTGGTCGACATCCCGGCGAAGGCGCCGTACGACTTCTACACCGCGCGTACGGGGCTCGGTCGCGACGGCGTCGTCCTGTTCGCCACCGAGGAGGAGGTCGGCGGCCGCTGCAACGACGAAGCCGCCCTGCTGACAGGACGTTTCGCGACGCAGCGGATCTGGGTCGTGTTCGCCCACCAGCTGCAGGACACCGCACGGCTCGGCACGCGCGAGGACATGCTCGCGCGGATCCAGGACGTCACCAACATCGCCGCCACGATCGAGGAGACCGGCGCCAAGGCGGTCCTGCTGGACCCGTCGGCGCCCGAGACCTCCGACACGACCGAGCCGCGCAACCCCGACCGCTGCCTGGCCGTGGTCCGGACGGTCCCGCCGACCGCCTAGTCCTTGCGGGCGACGAGGAACAGCGACTGCCCGAACGGCGGCGGCACGCGCGCCTCCAGCCGGCGCAGCCACGGCACGAAGAAGCGGTCGAACACGGTGAGCGTGAAGCCGGCCCTCGGCCGGGCCCGCATCGCCTTGACGTGCACGAACCACGCGAGCAGGCCGATCGAGTTCACGTGGTGCAGCACCTCCACGGTGAGCCCGGCCGACTCGGCCGCCGCCCGCAGCGTCCGCCGGCGGTAGCGCCGCTGGTGGCCGATCTCCCGGTCGAACCGGCTCATCGCGCTGGGGAACGCCGGGACCACCAGCACCACCCGGCCGCCGGGCCGCAGCAGGGCGGCGAAGGTGCGCAGCGCGTCCACGTCGTCGGGGATGTGCTCCAGCACGTTGTAGGCGACGACGGCCGTGTGGTGCGCCTGCTCGTCGATCGGGACGCTCAGCACCCGGACCCGGACGACGGGGTCGTCCTCGAACCGGGCGCGCAGCGCGGCGAGCCGCTCCTCGTCCGCCTCGCTGGCCGTCCACTGCGGCACGCCCGCCTCGGCCCAGTCGGCGGCGTAGTGCCCGAGCCCGCTCCCCACCTCGAGCGGGTCGTCGCCCAGGTGCGGGAGCGCGAGGTCGACCAGCCAGCGCCGGTAGCGGCGGGCCTCGACCAGGTCCTCGAGCACGACGGACTGCAGGGCGGTGTCGCCCGCGACCTCAGCCGTCACGCTGTACCTGGCCCAGCGCGTCCAGGAGCCTGGGGGCCAGCAGGCGGAAGGCCTTGCCGCGGTGGCTGATCGCGTCCTTCTCCGCCGGCGGCAGCTCGGCGCTCGTCACGGTCAGGCCGTCCGGGACGAGCAGCGGGTCGTAGCCGAAGCCCCCGGTCCCCCTGGGCGCGCGGGTCAGGGTTCCGCGCATCTCCCCGCGGACCACCTCGCTCCGCCCGTCCGGCAGCGCGTACGCCGCAGCGCAGACGAAACCGGCCTGCCGCCGGTCGTCGGGCACGTCCTCGAGCTGGGCCAGCAGCAGCTCCAGGTTCGCGAGGTCGTCGCCGTGCCGGCCGGCCCAGCGCGCCGACAGCACGCCGGGCATCCCGTTCATGGCGTCGACGGCCAGCCCGCTGTCGTCGGCCACGGCCGGAAGACCGGTGTGCAGCACGGCTTCTCGTGCCTTCGCGAGCGCGTTCGCCTCGAACGTCGGCTCGGTCTCCGGACCGAAGTCGTACGGCGCGACGTCGTCCAGGCCGACCAGCTGCACGGCGTCGCCGAGGATGCGGCGGAGCTCGGCGACCTTGCCGGCGTTGCGGGTGGCGAGAACGACCCGTGTGCTCACAGCTTCAGGGGGTCGCCGCTGTGGGTGCCGAGCGGCTGGGCCAGCGCACCCGCCTGCAGGGCGGTCAGCTCGCGGATGCCGCCGAGCGCGAGGTCGAGCAGCGCGTCCAGCTCCTCGCGCCGGAAGGGCGCGCCCTCGGCCGTGCCCTGCACCTCGATGAGCTCGCCGTCGCCGGTGGCCACGACGTTCATGTCGGTGCCCGCAGAGACGTCCTCGGGGTAGTCGAGGTCGAGAACCGGTGTCCCGTCGACGATGCCGACGCTGATGGCGGCCACGGAGCGCACCATCGCCTGCGGCTTGCCGAGGTGGGCGCAGGCGTCCGCCAGGGCGAGGTAGGCACCGGTGATGGCCGCGGTGCGGGTGCCCCCGTCGGCCTGCAGCACGTCGCAGTCGATCGCGATGGTGTTCTCGCCGAGCAGGCTCAGGTCGATGGCGGCGCGCAGCGAGCGCCCGACCAGCCGGCTGATCTCGTGCGTGCGCCCGCCGACGCGGCCCTTCACCGACTCGCGGCCGCTGCGGGTGTGGGTGGCGCGCGGCAGCATCGCGTACTCCGCCGTCACCCAGCCCAGCCCGGAGCCCTTGCGCCAGCGCGGCACCCCCTCCTCGGCGCTCGCGGCGACGAGCACCCGGGTGCGCCCGAACTCCACCAGGCACGAGCCCTCGGCGTGGTCGAGCCAGCCCCGGGTGAGGGTGATCGAGCGCAGCTGGTCGGCGTCGCGGCCGTCGTGCCGGGGGCTGGGTCGGGTCATGCGGTCGAGCCTGTCAGACGCCGGGTCAGACGTCGTACGAGACCCCGCACCGGGCCAGCTCGGTCGGCCCGCCGAAGACCTCGGAGCCCTCGCGCAGCACCTGCAGCTCGTCGACCCACGGCACGACGTGGGTGAGCAGCAGCAGCCGGGCGGCCGCTTTCGCGGCGTGCTCGCCGGCCTGCCGGCCCGAGAGGTGGATGCCCGGCGGGTTGTCGTCGGCGTGCGCCCAGGACGCCTCGCACAGGAACAGGTCGACGTCGCGGGCCAGGTCGACCAGCACCTCGCTCTCGCCCGTGTCCCCGGAGTAGGCGAGGGACCGGCCGCCGGCCTCGATCCGCAGGCCGTGGCACTCCACAGGGTGGTTCACCTGGCCGGCGGTCACCGAGAACGGCCCGATCCGATGGGTGCCGAGGCCCGGCTCGCGGAAGTCGTAGACGTCCTGCAGCCCGTCGGCCGGCGGCGCCTCGTAGCTGTCGCG
>SCTD01000697.1 GCA_004299215.1 Frankiales bacterium
CCGCGCCCGCATGCGTCTTGTACGGCGTCTTGTCCTTGCTGAACCGCACGTCGCGGTACGGCCGGAAGAACGTGGCCGGGCCGAACTCCGGCTCGAGCTGTGCCAGCAGCGCCTCCATCGGCGCCTTCACGGTGCGGTCGTAGAGGGCCTTGTGGTCGGTCCAGTAGGCCTTGGTGTTGTCGGCCTCCAGACCCTCGTAGAACACGAGCGCCTCCTCGGGGAACCCCTCGAACACCTCAGTCCTCCTTCAGGTCGGTGTGGAAGCGGAGCTGGCGCTGGACGCGCTCACCCGTGTCCAGCCCGCGTACCGCCCCGTCGGCCTCCCAGCCGGAGCTCGTCAGGAACGACCGCGTCGCCGGGTCGCCCTCCCAGGCCCAGGTGAGGGCGGTCGAGAACCCGTCCGCGCGCCAGGAGTCCACGGAAGCGGCGACCAGCCGCGAACCGTGCCCCCGCCGTCCCCAGCGCGGCTCGACGAGCAGCGTCAGCAGCTCGACCGCGTCCGGGGAGTCCTCGGAGGGACCGCTCGCCGCGAAGCCGACCAGCTCGTCGCGCTCCATCGCCACGAGCAGCCGGTGGCGGGGCGTCGGGGGCGACTCGACGGCGCCCAGCCAGAGGGCGGCGGCCTGCACCTCCGGGACGTCGAGCGCCGGCGCAGGCAGCAGGTCGGAGTACGCGGTGCGCCAGGTGCTGAGCTGGACCCTCGCCACCCGCTCCGCGTCCTCGGGTCGGGCAGGGCGCACGCTGACGTCGGCCACGTCCCGAGCCTAGGGTCGGGTCCAGAGGGAAGGGGGCCGAGATGGCCATCGCGACGATCGACCCGACCAACGGCGAGACGCTCAAGACGTTCGAGCCGCTCACACCTGCTCAGCTCGAGGGCCGGCTGGCCCGCGCGGCGGCGGCTGCCGCGGAGTACCGGCGGACGTCGCTCGACGAGCGGGCGGGCTGGCTGCGTGCCGCCGCGGACGTGCTCGACGCCGAGACCGAGCTGCTCGCCGAGCTGATGACGACCGAGATGGGCAAGACGCTCACGGCGGCGAAGGCCGAGATCGGCAAGTGCGCGGCTGCCTGCCGCTACTACGCCGAGCACGGCCCGGCGATGCTGGCCGACGAGCCGGTCGACGCCGCCGCGGTGAAGGCCGGCAGGGCCTACGTGCGGTGGCAGCCGCTGGGGGTCGTCCTTGCCGTGATGCCGTGGAACTTCCCGATGTGGC
>SCTD01000709.1 GCA_004299215.1 Frankiales bacterium
GCCATGACGTAGCCCGCGAGGGTCTCGTACGGCCCCTCGGGCAGCGAGACGCCGGTGACGGTGCGGACCTCGTCGAGGTTGAGCAGGCCGTCGGCCTCGACGTCACCGCCGCGGAAGCGCAGCGGGTCGTCCTCGCTCACGTCGTACTCGTCGCGGATGTCGCCGATGACCTCCTCGATGAGGTCCTCGAGCGTGACGATGCCCGCGGTGCCGCCGTACTCGTCGACGACGATCGCCATGTGGTGTCCCTCGCGGCGCATCTCCGACATGGCCGGGAGCACGCGCTTGCTGCCCGGCAGCAGCTTGACCTCGCGCACGACGTCGGCGACCCGCATGCCGCGGGCCTTCGCGGCCGGCACCATCAGGTCGCGCACGTGCAGGAAGCCGATGACGTCGTCCTGCGAGGAGCCGGCGACGGGGTAGCGCGAGTGCGGCGCCTCGGCCGTCTCCTTGATGGCGCGGCTGAGCGTCATGTTCGCGTCGAGGAAGGCCACCTCGGTGCGCGGCAGCATCACCTCGCGGAGCTGGCGCTCACCGGCGGCGAAGACGTCGTCGATGAGCTTGCGCTCGTCCTTGGTGAGCGACTCGTGCTGAGCGACCAGCCCGCGGAGCTCGTCCTCGGTGATGGCGTCCCGCTGCTCGGCCGGGTCGATCCCGAACAGGCGGACCACCAGGTTGGTGCTGCGGGACAGCAGCCAGATGACGGGCCGGAAGATCGACGCCAGCCGGTCCAGCGGGGCGGCCCAGATCAAGGCCCAGCCCTCGGCCCGCTGCAGCGCGATCCGCTTCGGGACCAGCTCGCTGAAGACCAGCGAGAGGTAGGTGATCACCGCCAGCAGCAGGACGAACGCCAGCGGCTCCGCCACCGCCTCCGACAGCCCGAGGTCGACCAGCCGCGGTGACAGCTGCCCGGAGAGGGTCGACGCGCCGAAGGCGGAGGCCGCGAAGCCCGCCAGCGTCACGCCGACCTGCACGGCGGCGAGGAAGCGGTTCGGGTCCGCGGCCAGGCGGGCGACCCGCTCCCCGCGCCGCCCCTTGGCCGCGAGGCTCTTGACCTGCCCCTCGCGCAGGGAGACGAGGGCCATCTCCGTGCCGGCGAAGATCGCGCCCAGGAAGATGAAGAACAGCACCAGCGCGCTGTCGACGGCGAACTGGCTCACGGCGTGCACCTGCCCTCGGAGGGAACAGGGCACGCCGGTCTACTGGGAGGTTCCACGGCGCAAGAGTAGGAGAACGGCTCAGAACTCCGCGAGAGCCCGGTTGAA
>SCTD01000030.1 GCA_004299215.1 Frankiales bacterium
AGCACCCGGGCGAAGCGCAGCGCCACCCCACCCGGGTAGCGGGGCGAGGTCTGCACCCCGTCGAAGGCGATCTCGACGACCAGCTCCGGCCGGACCCGCACCACCCAGCCGTCGTCCTCGACGGCGAGCTCCCGGAGCCGCTCGGTCTGCCAGCGGAGCAGCTCGTCGGTGAGGCCCTTGAAGGTCTTGCCCAGCATGACGTAGCCGCCGGCGGGAATGCGGGCCCCGAGGTGGAGGTTCGAGAGCCAGCCGCGGCGGCGGCCCGAGCCGTGCTCGACGGCGAGCACCACGAGGTCCAGCGTGTGGCGCGGCTTCACCTTCAGCCAGGCGGCGCCGCGGCGACCTGCTTCGTACGCCGCGTCGAGGTCCTTCAGCACGACGCCCTCGTGGCCCTTCTCCAACGCCTCGGCCTGGAAGGCGCGGGCGGCGTCCACGTCGTCGGTGACCAGTCGCGGCGCGCGCTGGGCGGCGGGTACGAGGAGCTCGAGGGCAGCGGCCCGCTCGGCGAGCGGGGCGTCGAGCAGGTCGCGGCCGTCGACGTGCAGCAGGTCGAAGTACCACGCGGTCAGGGCGATCCCGCTGCGGCTGGCGGCACGCGACGCGGTCTCCTGGAACGGACGTGGCCGCCCGTCGGCGTCGACCGCCAGCGCCTCGCCGTCCAGGACGACCCGCTCGGCGGGTAGCGCCCGGGCCGCCGCCACCACCTCGGGCAGCCGGGCCGTGACGTCATCCAGGCTGCGGGTCAGCACGAGCACCTCGTGGCCGTCCCGGTGCACCTGCACCCGGATCCCGTCGAGCTTCCAGTCGACGGCGGCGCGCCCGCCCAGCCGCTCCCACGCGTCGTCCAGGTCCGTCGCGGGGGAGGCGAGCATCGGGGCCAGGCCGCGGCCGACCTGCAGCGAGAACGCCGACAGCGCAGCCGATCCGCCGGTCAGCGCCGCGCTCGCGACGTGGGGCAGCGACCCGTGCAGGGTGAGCGCGCGCCGCACCGCTGCCACCGGGACCTCCGCTGCCCGCGCGACCGCGTCCGCGACGACCCCGGCGGACGCGCCCTGCCGGAGCTCGCCGCTGACGAGCCCCGCGAGCAGCTGCTGCTCGGGTCCGGTCGCCCGCGACCACAGCGCGTGCAGGGCGGCCGTGCGGGCAGCGGCCGAGCCGGCGCCGGCCAGACCGGACAGCTGCTCGAACGCGGCGTCGACCTCGAGCACGGTCAGGGTCGGCTCGGACGCCGGTCCGGGCAGCGACTGCAGCGACCGCCAGCCGACGCCGGTCCGCCGCTGGCGCGGCTCCCCCGACAGCCAGGACGCGACGACCGCGACCTCGTCCGGCGCGGCAGCCCGCAGCAGCTGCGCCATCCGCTCGGCCTTCGCGGTGCGCGACGTGGTGGCCGCCACGTCCTGCGAGGCGGCGGCGACGTCGGCGAGGAGCACCCCCGCATCCTCCCCCCGCCTCCCGGGGCGTGACGACCCGGGACGAGCGACGAGGGCGACGTCAGGCCTGGGGGTGGTCCCGGTGGCTGCCGTCGCAGAACGGCTTGCGCGCGCTCCGGCCGCACCGGCACAGGACGCACTCCTCGGCGTCGGCCAGCACGTCGCCCGAGGGCGTGACGACCCGCGCCCCGCGGACCCGGTAGGGACCCGGACGGTCCGGCACCCGGACCTCGACCGGGCCGGCCGGCGACGCGCCGCTGAGCTCGTCGCGGGCGTTGTCGCGCGCGCGGAAGCCGATCGCCTTGTGCGAGTTGTCGCAGAAGGGCGCGTTGCCGGTGGCGCCGCACCGGCACAGCGCGAAGCGGTGACCCGTGCGCCCGGCGACCGTGACGTCGCCGCGCACGAAGAGCGGCCCGTCCGGGCGCACCTCGACGGCCGGCTCGGGCGGGGGCGCGGTCTCCTCGCGGAGCTGCAGCGCCCCGGTGGGGCAGCGCCGGACGGCGTCGGCGACGTCCTCCGGGGACGCCGCGGCGAGGTCGACCCACGGCCGGCGCGCCGGGTCGAAGACGGCCGGCTGCGCCGCGATGCAGCGCGCGGTGTGGATGCAGAGCGTGGGGTCCCACTCGACCGCCACGCCGTCGCCCTCGTACGTGCGCCTGCTCCCGTGCACACCGGGGCGGCCGGCCGCGGTCGGGTCGTCCGGGCTCACTCCCACTCGATGGTGCCGGGCGGCTTGCTCGTCACGTCGAGCACGACCCGGTTCACCTCGCGCACCTCGTTGGTGATGCGGGTGGAGATGGTGGCCAGGACGTCGTACGGGATGCGCGACCAGTCGGCCGTCATCGCGTCCTCGGACGACACCGGGCGGAGCACGACGGGGT